>NZ_KV797614.1:0-299 GCF_001809415.1 Rothia sp. HMSC058E10
CCCTCACGGATAAACAAAGGGGCAATGAATCCCTCAGCAGACCGTTCTTGTTGATAAGGCATATTTCTCTCTAAAACACAGACAGACAAAGGAGTCTAACTATTCACTCAGATAAACTTTCTCCCTCACGACCGCCGGTATAGGATGTGCTCTCGGGGTACTCATCAGGATCATTAATCCAGTCATCTCCATCTTCATACAGAGGATCCGGAAAACCATTCGGAAAGAAAAACTTCTTATTTTTTTCCATTCCTGACCAAGGATACTTTGCCCCGTCAGCAGCAATCACTATGCTATCG
>NZ_KV797615.1:0-843 GCF_001809415.1 Rothia sp. HMSC058E10
CACCACCACAGGAAACTCTTCATAGATATATCCACGTAAGGTTGAATAATAATAAACAATATCTTCAATTAGTTGGAGCATAAACTCGGCTCCATAACCATCATATAGATCAGGATGGGTAGAGAAGATATCTTCAAAATTCTTATAAAAAACAAAGAGGCCTTTACGCATATTAATGCCATAGATATCCCTAAGATTTCCTTTGACCGCCATGGCATTGATATATCCATGCTCAGGAACCTTAAAGTTGAGTTCACGTAGAAGCCTTGTGCCGCAATCCTCAATATCCTCCACATTTGTACAGTCTACTTCAGCGATATACCACCCCTGGTCCTGTAAACGAGGCTTCATGATTTTCTCCCAGTACCCGCTCTCCTGAGTGAACACCGGAACAATGAACTCATCTTCATGTTCGTTTTCATAAACCATATAGTTATTTCCTTGAGAAATCCAATATAAAAGTGGGGTTTATTCATACAGAACTTACTTAAGTCCCTTATGAGTAAACCCTTAAGCAACATTCCAAAATTTCAACCTCAAATGCTATCACGTTTATCCCATTCCTATAAGCCTCGGACCATCTAGGGTACACTGAAACTCTATTCGGCAAGCTAGTTGACTTCATTATTCTGACTACTAATCCGCCAAATAGGTCATCCCCGAGCGCACAACCTCAGTCATACCAGCCTTATCCACCGAATTCATCACCGAACACAACGCAGCCGATAACAACCGCGACTCAGCATAAGGAGTAAACCGGTACTGCTGCAGGCTAGGTTCTTTACCCTGCGCCAGCTTCTTATGGTAGTTCCGAAATCCTCAAAAGGACTAGGTATATAGGAC
>NZ_KV797616.1:0-417 GCF_001809415.1 Rothia sp. HMSC058E10
CGATAGCATAGTGATTGCTGCTGACGGGGCCAAGTATCCTTGGTCACGGGTGGAAAGGTTTAAGAAGCTGTTTTTCCCGAATGGTTTTCCGGATCCTCTGTATGAAGATGGAGATGACTGGATTAATGATCCTGATGAGTACCCCGAGAGCACATCCTATACCGGCGGTCGTGAGGGAGAAAGTTTATCTGAGTAAATAGTTAGGTTCCTTTGCCTGTCTGTGTTTTAGAGAGAAACATGCCTTATCAACAAGAACGGTCTGCTGAGGAATTTACTGCTCCTTTGTTTATCCGTGAGAACGGGTACTGGGAGGATCATATGCTGCCTTATCTGGAGTCGGAGGGGTGGGCTGTCATCACTATTGATTGTGCTGGGGTGGTATCGTATATGGACTTCGCCAGGCGGTTAGTTAAAACT
>NZ_KV797617.1:0-507 GCF_001809415.1 Rothia sp. HMSC058E10
AATGGAGACTACGACCCACCGCATGTACTTTACGGTATGGAAGTGTCGCGGAACCACCTTGATCAGGTTGTGGAATATTTTGAAGGCCGCGCCTCTATTATCAAAGACTTCAACGAGAATAATCCAGGAGCAGAATACCCACCCCTTGTGGAGTATCGCCAGAAAGTCGTTAGGAGTTGGAAGCACGAAAATAGTTAATGTAATACATTCTACATCTTAAGGGTTTATTCATCAGGGACTTAGGTAGGTTCTTTATGAATCCCCCTGTGTGGGCCTTCTCGAGGAAATAACTATATGGTTTATGAGAAAGAATATAAGGATGCGTTCATTGTTCCTGTGTTCACTTACGAGAGTGGGTATTGGGAGAAGGTGATGAAGCCTCGTTTGCAGGAACAGGGGTGGTATATCGCTGAAGTAGACTGTGCGAATGTGGAGGATATTGAGGATTGCGGCACGAGGCTTCTGGGTGAACTCAATTTTAAGGTTCCTGAGCATGGATACATTAAC
>NZ_KV797618.1:0-6207 GCF_001809415.1 Rothia sp. HMSC058E10
CACACAATCAGAGTCATCATCAGCCGGTCAGTGATATCGCCACTCCATTTTGAGTGACAACCTAAATAACTATACTCGCTTTTATGAAGAAACACAAGCTAAAAACTTTATGTTTTACATCACACAATTATGAGATTCATTCTAAATCTCATAATCTTTGAAACCGTCACATGAATGTGACACACGAACTTCAAGTCATACACTGTATAGTTGATTTTGCCGCGAAATTTCGGGGTTTTTACCCCCGTTCGCCGCGGCGACTCATACAACTATACAGAGGCTTTCCGTGCTTTGCAAACCGAGATAATATGTAGTACATCACATAATATTTTGGGTGTTTACTTCCATGAAAGCCTCATTCACGAAAACTCCTTATACTCCGAAAATTCTTAAAGACTCAAGGCGCTGCCCTCCCGGTAAAAATACCGGTCAAGCAACGCCTTTCTTACGCTCAAATGCTCTAGATTCCGCTAATACTGCTGCGGTGGAGTTTCAGAAGCCATGTTATTAAACCGCGAGTACTTACCGCTAAACGCCAAGGGAATAGTCTTCGTTGGGCCGCCACGATGCTTCGCAATAATCATGTCTGCCTCACCCACACGATCGCTATCGGGGTTGTACATATCCTCACGATGCAGCAGAATCACCATATCCGCATCCTGCTCAATTGAACCGGATTCACGCAGATCAGAGATCATTGGGCGCTTATCGGTGCGCTGCTCCGAACCACGGTTCAGCTGCGACAGCGCAATGACCGGAACCTCAAGTTCCTTCGCCAAAAGTTTGAGACTACGGGAAAACTCCGAAACCTCTTGCTGACGAGACTCAACTTTCTTTCCCGAACTCATCAGCTGCAGGTAGTCCAGCACCACAAGCTGCAATTGATTGCGCTGCTTAAGACGACGGCATTTCGCACGAATCTCCATGAGCGTCATGTTCGGCGAATCATCAATAAAAAGCGGTGCACCGGTTATTTTTCCCTGCAGGGTCGCCAGGTTGGTCCATCCCTCCTGGTCAAGATCTCCCTTCTTGAGGCGGCCCATCGAAATGCGGCCCTCCGCCGAAAGCACACGCATTGCAAGCTCGGTGCGACCCATTTCCAAGGAGAAAAAGACCGTCGTCATATCATGGTGAATCGCAGCAGAACGGGCGATATCCAGTGCCAACGTCGATTTACCCACGCCGGGACGCGCGGCAACCACAATCATCTGCCCCGGATGCAAACCACCGGTGAGCTCATCAAACTCAATAAAGCTCGTGGGCACGCCATAAACACCATCCGGGCGGTTCGAGTTCGCATCGATCTCGTTCATCGTGGCTTCTAAGGCATCTGAGAAGGTAACGTAATCCTCTTTCGCGTTGCCATCTGAAATTGCGTAAATCTCAGATTGTGCCTGATCAACCAGCGAGTCTACCTCGCCCTCGCTCGTGTAACCGAGCTGGGCGATCTTAGTGCCAGCCTCTACCAGACGGCGCATAACCGCGTGTTCCTTGACGATCTCAGCATAATACTGGGCATTCGCAGCGGTTGGAACCGAAGCGATAAGCGTATGCAGATATGTTGCCCCACCGACTCGTGTGAGTTCACCGCGGCCCTTGAGCTCATCCGCTACCGTAATCGCATCGGCGGGGTTGCCGTGACCGTACAGAGAAATAATTGCCTCATAGATCAGTTCATGCTGCGGCTTATAGAAATCTCCCGCATGCAGAGTCTCTACCACATCGGCAATAGCGTCTTTGGAGAGCATCATGCCGCCCAGCACCGACTGCTCCGCGACATCATCGTGCGGCAGGGTGCGAGAACCATAATCGATGGCAGTTTCAGACATGCTTTTTCCTCAAAATCGCGTTTTTATCCGATGTTTATGGCGTTCCAGAAGCAATTTCTGCAGAACTTCTATGCTAGTTTCTCATGAACGCTTGTTGAAATGTACACCGCCTTATAAATTCTGTGTCTGTTCCCGGTAGAACTCTCGAAGACTATTCGTTCCTGTCGGCTCCCCCACACAATCATGCGTTAAGCCCCACAGCATAAACGATAAAGTATCGGCCACGCGCGGTTTGATAAGGCCGATCACCTTCACCACACCGTCTGCTAACCGGGGCGGGATAACCGTGATCTTCGCGGGGCGTCCCACCGCCTCAAAAGCGTACTGTGCTACCTCACGCCACGAGAGAACCTCGGGACCACCAATATCGTAGGATCCCTCCTGAGCAGATTCCACCTTATCAAGACAGTATGCGGCAACATCCGCCCCGTGAATGGGGTTAAGCCGCCCTTGCGGTCGCAGAAGATACACCCGGCCGCGGCGTGCCATCTGCGCTATAGCGCTCATATCTGAGAAGTATCCACTCGGGCTCACCACCTGATGCGCCAGCGGCGACTGGATCAATGCCTGCGCGAAAGCCGTTTTCGCACGCGTGAGCTGCGAACGAATCGACTCGGCGTGTATGGCGTTCACATAGCAGAAACGTGTGACATCATGGGCGCGCGCAGACTCCAATATATTTAGGTTCGCACGGTAGTCAATATCCCAGGGATCGGCCTTCTGCCGAGTTACCCCTAGTGCCGAAATAACCGCATCAACGCCATCGCACACTCCTTCTGTCAAGGAACGGTCGGTTACATCACCAACCACCCACTCATCTACCCTATCCGCCAGCGATGGTGCACCCCACGCCCCGGCACTCTCAACCCGAGCCTTATCGCGCACCACAGCACGCACCCGATGCCCGCGACGATGCGCCTGCTCCACAATATGACGCCCCACATAGCCCGATGCTCCAACAACCAAAATATTCATCGTTTCACCTCGCTGTGGTTCTGTGAACAAAGTTTCGCACCCTTTAGGCAGGATTACAGTCTTTGAGATAGCCCTCAATCACCTCGACGGCGCGGGTTGAACCATCCATGCCGCGCATTGCCTTGCTGAGCTGTCGAGCCTTGGCGCGCATGGTCTCATCTGAAAGTAAACGATCCAGAATGCCGTGCATCTGACCTCGGTGCACATCATGTTTCGCGAAGCGCAGGGCGTTGCCGTACCGCACACATTCCTCAATATTCCAGCGTTGCTCGGCCTGCATGGCGATACCCGCGAACGGCACTCCCGCCAGGCACGCTGTCTGCACGGTTCCTTCACCACCGTGCGTGATTGAGGCATCAATGTGCCCAGCAAGCAGATGAGCCGGGACAGTTCCCGCACGGTGAATATTGTCACCCAGCGAGCGCGCATCAGCATCCGCTAACAGCACCCCATCACCGACCAGAACATCTACCGGTGCCGTTGAAAGTTGCCGCAGCACCGCAGCCAAGATGCGCGCAGACCCGGACGAGCCCATCCCTACGTAGATAAGTGGTCGCTTTTTAGGTTCCCGAACAATCCGCGGAAGTTCACCGGGAGCACGGTAGTAGATAGGACCCACACTGACATCCGGCGCCGTTAACGGATCGCCGCGCAGCTCGGTAAAAAGAGAACAGATAAGGTTTACGTCAGCGCTGAACATATCGACGGTACGGCGCGGAAGTTTGATTCCATGTTCGCGGGCTACACGAGTGAACGAGGCTGGTTTATAAGATATTGCCCGAACCAGTGCGCGTAACCATCCCGGTGCTGAGGGGGCTTCACCGGCAGGTTTCCCAGAAAAATAGGTCATTGAATATGCGTAAGGGCGCGCATAGAAAATAGGTACACCGGCGATGCGCGCGGAGATCAGCATAGTCGGGTTAGAGCCGATTACCACAGCATCTGCGTTAAAGTCACGAATGGCCGCAAGTTCTACGGTAACCCTCTGGCGTACTTTCTCGGTGGTGAAGGGATGCCGCACTCCCCTGCCTTGGTCAAGCGCCATGAGTTGTTTCGCTTCGGCATCAGTCATGATGGGTTCACGAAGATGCACGGGAAGCCGCGCGCTTTCCAGTAACCCACGGTATTTGGGCGAGTATATATGGAAGAGGACTTTGTGCCCTCGATCTTGAGCAACACGCGCTATTTCGATGCTGCGCGTGGTTTCACCCATATTAAAGCTTTCGGGAGAGAAAAGAATACGGCTCATTGTCTTCTCCAGCGGGGGGGCATACACATGCTTGAGTGGGGTCTACGCCTCATATATATCTAGTGTAAAACGGAGCCTCAGTAACCCTCCCACTGTATCGGGAAAACTCAGGCTCCGTTTTCTGACCGCGCAAATCGTAGTTATTTCTTCCGTAGAACCAGACCGATAGCGCCTATATGGTCGGCGTGACGGCGGAAAACACTGCGCATACCCAGTACGCGCTCACGAATCTGCGGTTTGCGTGCAAGGTTGAACATGATCTTGGCGAGTCCGCCCACCCCTTCATCGGCAATCATTCGTTTGGGTTCCAGAAGAGCCATCTCGGTTTGATATACGTCTAACACCTCAAACCCGGATTCTTCGGCAAGGCGGGTCCATTCGGCAACCGTAAGCGGGCGTGCGTTCACGCGAATGCTTCGTGCCAGGTCCTTCTGAATTTCTTCTTGAACCTCAGGGCGCAGGTAGTCAGGGGTTAGCGATAGCTCGTGAATGGCATAGTAGCCGCCCGGCCGTAGGATGCGCGCCGCCTCGCGCATAATTTCCAGCTTGTGCTTGTCGGTCTGCATGGTCAGCATAGCCTCGCCCACCACCACGTCGTAGCTGGAATCGGGCAGCCCGGTCTCCTGCGCCCCGGCGTTCACGACCGTGTAGTTGGGGTTGTTTCCGATGCGCCCGCGCACGATTTCAGCCGCCTTTGGGTCAAGATCTACACCGGTGTAGGTCTTGGGGCTGCGTTTGACGATTTCGAGCGCCGTAATACCTAGTCCTGGGGCGAACTCAACCACGTCGATCTGCCCGCCAAGCGCGCGGCTGAGCAGCCAGTTTGTAGTTTCGCGCCCACCGGGACGAAGGACTTTCTTGCCGAGTTGGGCGAGCAACCAGTGTCCGGCGGCTTTTTCGGCGGGACGATCGGTACCGGGAACGTTCGGGGTTTTAGGCACGATAAATCTCCTGTGATAATTCGTATTTAATATGCAAGATTTTTATGCTCTAATTTTACACCCCGTTATGAGGTAGCCGCATTCTTCTTATGCTGTATCTTGCAAACCTCCTGTTACGCCGGTACTACGCCATTGTTTTCTGTGGCTTTATGTGCGGAACGCAGACTAAGGGTTAAACAAAACTGAGACCGAACCCGAAGATTCGATCTCAGCCTCAATCACACACACATACATACGAAAATCAGAGCCACTTCCGCTAAGGAAAGTCCAACTTTCAGATAGTCCTCTCGAACTACCTGATATAACTATGAGCCGTCAACCTTTATTCCTCGTGAGTTAAACCTTGGGAATATCTGTGAATGCGAGGGGTTGTGTGTGCTGAAAGCACAAGATGAGGGATTGAGCTTCCTTACAGGGCATATATATCGCAGAGAATTACACGCTGTATTCGGTACCGTGCATGAGATTGTGATAGCCGCCCGGAAGAAGGCGAAATTTTTAAAACTGAAAAGCGAGGCTACACAGTAGCCTCGCTTTTCAGTTCCACGAGAGCATATCCGCTCTCTGAAACACACACATTCACATCGCAGTCCTCTCGAACCAACACCTCCAGTTAACCGTAGTTACCTTGAGGAACCTTGGGGTTTGGCTGAAAAACACCTGAAAGTCCCCGCAAGAAATACTGGGAAGAACTTCAGCGATGCCCCAGTGTGCAGCGCACGATCCTCGTGCGACAGTAATTTATCCGTTAGAGTTCAGAAGAGCATCAGCCAAAACCACGGTCACCGGGTTTATCAGCACCGATACCGCCGCCAATACAATATTTGCGATGCGATGGCGCACAAACCGAATAAGCCCCACTATGGCACAGATAAAGGCGATCACAGAGGTAAAACTACCCACGATTATCGTGATATAAAACAGGATGGCATTCACCGTGAGCGAGGGAAAAGGAATAAAAGCAAGTATCACAAGTACAACACTTACTGCCTCGAAGATGATGCCGACCCGCAAAAGCTGAGTGCTGGGGGGAAGGTGATTAAAAGATTTTTTCGCCATATATCTAGCCTAACCGAGAGTAGCCCACAACAGTGATCCTTGATGTAACAGCGAGTGCCGCCTCCCAGCCAGTATGGGTTCAGGAGGCGGCACTTCCTCTTATCCGATGAGCCTTAAGTCTAAGACTTCATATCGTTGAATTTGAAGCGAATCC
>NZ_KV797619.1:0-33380 GCF_001809415.1 Rothia sp. HMSC058E10
CACCCCGAAGGTGAACACCCGTACAGGTTCGCTCTCGCAGGTGAAGAAGTCTGATTCTACACCCGCTAAATCTCCGGCAACGGGTTCTACCTCTGCTGTTAAGCCATCGCCTCAGAATAAGGATGCAAAGCCTGTTGCACCTTCGAAGAATAAGCCAGGCTTTGATAAAGCTCTAAACGATGGCAAGAACCTGACATCAGACCAAGCAACTGAACTCGCACAGCGTGTGTCTGCACGTACAGAAAAGGCGATGACCTCCTCAATTGCGAAGGTTAACGCTGCTAAGTCTCCTCGTAGGCTTGGAAATACTGCAAGTATGAAACAGGTTCCTGCAACGAATACGGATGAAACAGTGTCAAAGTACGAATCCATTGAGACAAGCGAAAATAAGTCCTTGTCCCTGCTGTCCTGGATTGTAATTATCGGGTGCATTATCCTAGCTATTCTGGGTGTGTATATGTTTATCTCCAATCAAAGGTAACGATTGGCATAAGCATTTGCTTGCTTTGGCGCCTGTCCGTCAGAGAAATCTGACGGCAAGAAAGGAAAAAATGACTGCTGCACAGTCCTCTTGTGAGGCTCTGCGCATTGCCGCCCGAGCGGCGGAAGAAAAACAAGGAACCCAGCTTTTTGCGGTGGATGCTTCTGACGCTATGGGGCTGATTGACGGTTTCTTGGTAGTTTCGGCACATAATGAGCGCCTCGTCAATGCGGTTGCTGATGAAATTGAGGATGCGCTTCGAGAACAGGCTGATTTGAAGCCTGTACGCCGAGAAGGACGTGCATCTGGTCGTTGGATTCTCCTAGATTTTGGGGACATCGTAGTGCATGTTCAGCATGAAGAAGATCGCGAGTTCTATGCTCTGGATCGTTTGTGGGCGCAGGCTCCGCGTATTGAACTAGGTGTTACCCATGAAGTTCCGTTTGATCTAGAAGGCGAAAGCGAAGAGGAAGCATCTCGGGTCGTTCCTGCTGACGAGTAACAATTTTGTTGCATCATGTGGGGCACCGCTGAGGCATACTAGAATTTGGTATCTTCGGCGGTGCCCCCGTATTTTATGTCTGTACCAGTGCGAGAACTTGCATGCCTGGCAGAAAGATGTGTATTATGTTTTCTGTTGCTAAGGCAACGCAAAACTATATGAGGGGATATGGCGCAGCTGGTAGCGCACCTGCATGGCATGCAGGGGGTCAGGGGTTCGAGTCCCCTTATCTCCACTGTTTACCGTCTGGTCCGAAAGGACTGGGCGGTATTTTATTATTTTTCTAACAGTACATGGTGCTTTCACATGAATGTACCTTTGGCGCGTAATAGTATTTGTCCCTTACACGAAATAATAGTGCGAAGAGATAAGAGGGGTATGGCGATTACCCCGAACAATACATTTAAAAACCTAGCTAAGATTCTAAAAAGAGTTTAAAGAATATGCTCCTTCATCCAGGGAAGAGAAGGGTATGCATCCTATTGAGAGCTCCTCTGTTGGAGCGCACGATCGACTATTGTCATGACGAAGCGCTTAGGCACCACACGGGTTACAAATCGCGCCACAATGGCGTTCCCCACTCCATCCACAAAACTGGGTTTCGTGGTTTTTAGAGTACGCAACGTGTTGTCTAGCAGCTGATGGACAGAGCGCATTTTTCCGACTGCTGCAGATTCACCGGCGATTTCAAAGAATGAGGTATCGGTGGGGCCGGGACAGACCGCAAGTACGCGGATGCCGTCTTTTCGGGTTTCGGACCAGAGCGCTTCAGTAAAGGAAAGTACGAATGCCTTGGTTGCGCCGTACACCGCCATATGGGGCAGTGGCTGAAAGGCAGCAGTCGAAGCAATGTTGATGATGGTTCCGTTTTTGCGTTCACGCATGGCGGGCAGATACCGAGCCGTCAGACCTGTTAACGTGAGGCAGTTAAGGCGTACTTCTTGTTCCAGACGCTCAGGGCTCTCATCAGCGACATCACCGGAGGTTCCAAACCCTGCGTTATTGACGAGTACATCAATCTCTAACCCGGCACGGTTCGTTTCTTCCCAGAGTCGCTCAGCCGCATCCGGCGCGGTAAGGTCACAAGGAATTACCGTTACTGTAATACCGTGCTCGGCGCGCAGCTTTTCGGCTAGAGCCTGGAGTTTACTTTCGGTTCGCGCGACTAAGACGAGGTCGTGTTTCTGAGCGGCATAACGGTGTGCGAACTCCTCACCGATCCCCGAAGACGCACCAGTAATCAATGTGGACATGATTCTCCTTTCGTAATTTTCGTATCAATGTCAAAGCTACAATATACGGTCGTGCTAAAGACCTGCAGGACACGAAAAACTACCTGAAAGCAGAATTTGCCCTAGCCACTGGGAAGAGGAAAGGAGAATACACCTACGAACAGATGGAATAGTTAAGCCATATTTGGAGTATTTAAGGCGTAAAAGCTAAACTTCAAGAAGCTGGGACATAGGCGGAATCTTGCCACAGCGAAGACGCATGAAGTTTCTACGCCCAAGAACCTCACGCCGTGTATTAGGAAAATATTGTCCTTCAGGAGGAAACTCATGCATTCACCGATACCGAGCTACCTTGACGAAGTTCTCCAAAGCGTTGCGGCCGATAGAACGGGTGTGCTTGCGAATTATATTCCTGAACTTGCCGAGGTTGATCCTGAACGTCTTGGCGCCTCTATAGCTATGGTCGATGGGGAACTCTATGCTTCCGGCGATACTGATTCGCTATTTACCATTCAATCCATCTCAAAGCCTTTCGTGTATGCTTTAGCCCTTGCTGATCGCGGGTTTGAGAAAGTCTTAGACAAAGTTGGAGTTGAACCGTCCGGGGAACCCTTCAACGAGATCTCCCTTGAAGACAGCTCTGGTCGTCCGCTAAACCCCATGATTAACGCCGGCGCAATTACCACGCATTCTTTAGTCGGTACAGAAACAATGAATCGGGCAGAGCGTATGGAACGTGTGATTTCTGGGCTCTCTGCCTTCGCTGGCCGTTCCCTTGACGTTGATGAAGCGGTGTACTCATCTGAAATCGAGCACGCGCATCGTAATCTAGCGATCGCTCATATGCTTCGCAGTCACGACATTCTCACGGAGAACCCCACCGGTGTAGTCGAAGGCTATACCCGTCAATGCTCTTTGCTGGTAACCGTGCAGGATTTGGCGATGATGGCGGCAACTCTGGCAAACTACGGAATTCAACCCGTTACCGGGGAACAGGTAGTACCTAAGACAGTGGTGCGCCAGGTACTGAGTGTTATGTTCACCTGCGGTATGTACAACGCTGCAGGGGACTGGGCAACGCAGGTCGGAATTCCCGCTAAAAGTGGGGTAGGCGGGGGAATTATTGGCGCCGTACCGGGCCAGCTGGGACTAGCAACATTTTCACCACGCCTAGATGTACACGGCAACAGCGTGCGCGGTGTATCTCTCTTCGAACGATTCTCCTCAGATATGGGCATGCACGTTATGAACATACCCACTGTTGCTCGGTCCGCAATACGAGCTAACTACCGAATAGGCTCCGGTGAGAAAATAACCCAGGTAATTCAACTGCAGGGCAGAATTAGATTTGCCGGTGCAGAGCGAGTTATCCGTGAAATTGTTGATACACACTACATGGGAACACGAATAGCGCTTGATGTTACCCGAGTTTATTCTGTGGATGAGGTCGCCCAGCATATGCTTCTAGAAATTATGAGAAGAATGAGACACGAGGGATACACTGTATATCTGATTGATCAAGATGACACTATTACAAATCTTGAGGCCCTGAGAACTATGGATGTTGCCGTATTGGGCAGCATTGACGAACTCGAATACTACTAGTCTTTGAGAATTTATAAGGTGTCATGATGAAACGTATTGCTATTTTAGGCCGCGGTGGTGCCGGCAAAAGTACCCTGGCTTCCTATCTTGCTACCCGCTATAAACTACCTGTTTTCGAGCTAGACCAGTATTTCTGGGATGAAGACCTTACGCCTACTCCAGTAGATCAGTGGAATATTATTCATCAGCAGATCATCTCTGAACCTGAGTGGATTATAGACGGTGATTTAGGCGTATATGACACCAAACTATTAGAACGGCTCAAGGCCGCAGATACGGTTATTCTCTTAGACTTTAGCGCTCGCGTATGCGGTATGCGTGCGCTACGGCGCTCCCCGGAGAACCTAGAATTTTGGAAATGGATTCTGCGCTATAGGCGCGATAGCTTGCCGCGTATTATGGCGGCATGCGCGCATCCAGAAGTACAAGCCCATATATACCGGTTCTGTGCTCCTGCCGAGCTCGATAATTTTCTCGAAAACCTTCGATAGCAAGAATATTATGCTGAATTTTGTGAGGCTTCTAGGGAAAAACCGAAGATCTTCTGAAGAAGACATTCGTTATAACTCAGAGATAAAAACTTCATAATGATGAACCTGTTCTAAGAAACATATGTCAAGATACGACTCCATTGGGAATTTCTCAAATATAAAAACACGGAGTAATTAGAGACCATAAGTTTAGGCTAAACTAGTACAGAGAGCTATGGTAGCTCTCCATGAGGATTTATTCACCACTCATTCATGAGGAACAAATGTATATGAGAAACCACATTGTCGCGGTGGCGCTTATTGGTGCCGTGTTGTTTACCGGATGCTCCGGCAATAATGCCCGCAAAGAACAAACCCCTTCTTCATCCCCATCAATCTCTGCGACGGCCTCTACGAGCGCCTTTGCAAGCCCTACGGCTTCCATAACTCCGTCACCAACCCCTACTCCAACTACCTCTCCCACTATTTCTGAAGTAACGCCAGAACCAGCTGCCACTGCTGACGCTGAACAGCATGAGGATGTTGTCGAGGTACCTCTTGATGACGCCTCTACTTCTGCCCCTCAGCCCGAGGCAGCTCAACAACCTTCTCCGGTTCAACAGCAACAGGATCCCGTGCAGCAGCAACCTGTTGCTCCTGTGCCTGCGCAGACTTCGGCGCAGCAGCGGCATATTGCCCCGGTTCCAGAACAGCCTGCGCCTGTAAATAACGGCGGTGGTGTCTATTACAAAAATTGTGCTGCTGCACGGGCAGCAGGGGCTGCGCCTTTATACCGCGGACAGCCGGGGTATGGAACTCATCTTGATTCAGATGGTGATGGTATCGCTTGCGAACCTAAAAAGAAATAAATCCTAATAGCTACGTTATATAAAGTTGGGTGGGAACGTTCCCACCCAACTTTATAAGTTATGCAAAAGCACTATGCCTCTGCACAAGAGCACGATAGGGTAGAAGTATATGTACCCATATAAACACCAGAATCCAAGCAACGAAACCCCACATCGTAATTCGGCGGATCGTTTCACCCGTATACCTCGCCGAGCGGCTGTTTTAGGTATGCTCACCCCGCTTTTGGGTGCAGGCGTTCCTTATGCCGTAACACGAGATGAAAAAGTCGCAGGCATTGAGGAATCAGCATCATGGGTAGATTCGTCCTCTGCATCTTCGGCGCCAGCATTAGATTCCTCAGAAGAAGCTGACCAGCAGACAGCGGCCTTGCCGGAGTCGATAAATCCCATAGAGGTGGCGCACCCGTGGGATGAACCGCAAACCGCTTTGGAAGGTGCAGGGAACTATATTGCTTGGACCGTTGATGACGGGAAAAGCCCTGATGTTGTGCGCGCCTATGCAGATTTTGCCGCCCGAACGGGAACCCGGCTTACCTTCTTTATCAACGGGTCATATAACGCTTTTGAACCGAACCTAGACGTTCTTAAACCGTTGGTAGAATCAGGGCAGATTCAAATCGGCAATCATACGTGGTCGCATGCGGCGTTGACTACGCTAGATGATGCAGGAATTGCCGAAGAATTAACAAAAAATGACGAAGAGATACAGCGGCTTTTCGGCGTGTCTTCTAAACCGTATTACCGCCCACCATACGGATACTATGATTCTCGTGTGCTTGAGGCTGCGGCAGGTGCAGGATTCGACAGGGCGGTTCTCTGGTACGGGTCTTTAGCTGATTCTTCACCCATACCTGCCGAAGAAATATACGCATATTCCGAAAAATATGCGAACTCGCAGACTATTCTCATTGGCCATTTGAACTACCCCGGAGTTATTGAAGTGCTCGATAAGATCAAAATGCTTTT
Source organism: Rothia sp. HMSC058E10 (assembly GCF_001809415.1). Taxonomy (NCBI): domain Bacteria; kingdom Bacillati; phylum Actinomycetota; class Actinomycetes; order Micrococcales; family Micrococcaceae; genus Rothia; species Rothia sp. HMSC058E10. The sequence goes on from NZ_KV797619.1 coordinate 6,126, forward strand.
GGACGAACGGAATCTTACCCCCGTAACCTTGCGTGACTATTACGGGTAGAACGTACGCTGGGATAAATTAGTGCTGTGCGAGTTTTACCGGCGTAATTGTTAGTCTCTTGAAAGGTGCATGATGCGTGTAGATATTTGGTCAGATATTGTTTGTCCTTTCTGCTATTTAGGTAAGAGGAATTTTGAAATAGCTCTCGCCCAATTTGAGCACCGTGATGAGGTAGAGGTTCGTTGGCATAGCTTTGAGCTCGACCAAAATGCCCGGGAAGATAATGCTTTGCCGCTTGCTGAACGTATTGCCGAGAAATATTCTCTCAACCTAGAGGAATCTATCGCTACCCAAGAAGGAATAGCAGAGCGCGCCCAAGAAGTAGGCTTGGACTTTAACTGGCGCAACGCAAAGTACGGCAATAGTTTTGATGCTCACCGTATTATTCATCACGCAACTGCACAGGGAAAAGCCGCAGAAGCTCAAGAGGCTTTCAAAAAAGCATATTTTACGCAGGGACGCTCTATCGAAAAACACGAGTCCATTCGGAAGATTGCCGCTGAAATCGGTCTCGATTCACGTCAGGTTGATGAAATACTCGCTGGCGACCACTATGCTGAGGATGTGCGCGCTGACGAACGTTTTGCACAGGAATTGGGTATTACGAGTGTTCCCTTCTTTTTGATCGAGGCGCAGTGGGTTATTAATGGGGCTCAACCGCCCGCAGCGATTTTGGAAGGACTCAACCGGGTTTGGGCTGAAACTCACAAGTCCTAAATTATAAGTCCTGTACGACCGAACACGGCTTCAAAGCTCTAATGCCTCCAAGGGGAGAGCGGAAGGAACAACCTGCGGATTCGGTGGGCATGGCTGTTCCTATGGCAACCAAAGCAAATGATGCTAGATCAAAACATGTGCCTCTTTAACTGTTTGCTGTACCTAGGGTCAAAGATGCACATATTTCTTAAAATCCTGTATGTTTCTAATTTCCGGTGGTGCCAAGACCAGATCCCGCGGCCGGAGCTGGGGAAGCTGGTTCTTCTTTCTTTTCGTCCTTCTTATCTTCGGGTTTTGGTTCGGAGGCCTTACGTTCTTCCTCGGTTAGCCCCTCAAAATAGTCGTTGAGTGTGACCGTGATGAGCTTACGCTCGGCGACTAGCCCAGCAAGACGATCAAGAAGCGGAATAATGGTCGTGAAATTCAGATGCCCTAACAGGATTCGTTGCGGCAGAACGTATTTGAGCGATCGCATATAGATAACACGCGCTGAGGTTTTGGCCTCATCTCCGAGAGTTCCTTCCCACAGCACCGGGCGCGTGTATCCTACGCTAGCGGCTACTTTGAGCACTCGCGCATCATAGCTGCCGTAGGGGGGACGAAAATAAGGCTTTGCCGAGACCCCAAAAACTCTTTGAATCTCAGCCTCGTTCTTCTCTAGTTCGTGCTTAATCTGATCATCTTTGAGAGTTTTTAAATCGGGGTGACTAAAGGTGTGGTTTGCAATTTGAAGCTGTCCGGTTTGCACTAGCGGCTTGAGCACATCAACATTTTGAGTGAACCCCACATAGGTCATATTGACAAAGAAGGTTAGGCGCACACCGGTACGCGCAGCAAATTCTGCGTAGGCTCGAATTGTTTCTGGGCTGACTCCATCGTCAACGGTCCACGCGATATAACGTCCTTCACCCGGCAGGCGGGTCATAGGGGCAGACCACGGCTGTTTCGCAATAGTTGCTACGTTGAAACCTTCATTCGGCTTTGGCGGCGCTGCGGGAGAGAACGTGAGCGACTCAGGAACATTATCCTGTGTTTCGTGAGCGGTAGAGGAAAAATCGCTAGTAGTCGCATTAATAGTCTTGGGCGTGGAGGCAAAAATAATCGGTGCTAATGCACCGAGAGAACCAGCGAGAAGCAGACGGCGTGAAGGAGAGTGCGGCATACTCTTAAGGATAACGTGCGGTTAGCTCAAGAGATGACAATCGACGCTTTTGCGAAAGTGTCAGATTTTAACTAGTACGGATACAATGCTGAAACCTTGCATCATCTAGCGTTTTCGCCTGTAGCCTACTGTTACCATGGACATATGGTCAAGAAAATTACTCTCGTTGCGGCCGCTTCGGTTGCGTTACTCACCGGGTGCTCCGCAGAAGTTGTGCCCGGTTTGTCTCTGAATTCCGCTCCAGACTATGGAAATCGCGGCGATATTACCGTCTCTGCCGAGGTCCTAAACGGCAGTGAACATAATGGTTATAAGGCTCAAACTGGAAAGCTTCGGATCTTTCAAGACGGTCAAGAAATCAACTCTGCCGAACAGAGCCTAGAAGCGAAAACTAACTACTATCGGCTGACTTCGGCTGATAACCATGAGTTGGCTGGCAAAGTTATTCAGGTGGCTGTTTATGCGGATAACCCTAATGACGTGGTGAAATGCGGTATCAAAGTTACCGGTGAAGAAGAGCCTGTGCACCACGTAGAACAGGCAGAAGGTAAAGGTTCGGCGTACTGCCAGGTAAAACTCAGCTCAGGTCCATTCCAGCTGCATACTGAAGAATCTGGGCAGTCTGAGCATCACTAGAAAGTGGTGAGCACTGAACTGATACTTGTTCCTTCATCGGCTGAGAGTATCTGATCTATCGCACACACTAAATCCGTAGCAGCCCTAACGACGAAAGAGAAGGACTCGGTTTCCACAGTAGAGGGGAACCGAGATCCTTTTCTCTTTAACCCGTTTGAATACCCCCTGAGAAAAAGGTTGAGCGGCTATGAAACTAATTGATGAGGACGCTTTAGAAGTCGAACTTGAAAATAGGGTGTTTTCTTGCAAGATATGGAAAACTAGAAAGCATGGAGAATCTAGGCTCACAAGAATTGCGCAGCGTGGTCACCGAAGTTGCAGGTGAAGCCGTTAACCTAGGGTATCGTATGGGCGATGCCGTGCATCGTTGGCGTGAACAGCGAGCTGTGGCTCACGGGCGTGAGCCTATTGTGGTGCCTTCTGAAGGATATGGACGGGTAGCCACAGATACTGAATCCGGGTGGGTGCGTATTCTTGGGCGTGCCCTCTATAAAACGGCTGCCTTTGAAAAACTCCTGCATGTGGTGGAAGGCACCGAAGATACCGATAACCCGACGCGCGGGTGGCGGGCTTTTACCACCGTTGCCATGTCGGATGTGTATGTGACTATTCTTATTGCGGGGCATACGTTTGAGGTACAAACCGACCGTGGTGGAGTGCTGGATGTGCGCCTTGACCTAGACTTACCGGCCGGAATGCATAAGGTCATCATGTATGTACCGGGTTCCCGCGCCGTTGAAACTAACGTTTATATCGTTCCGGAATCCCAGAAAATCGGGGTTATCGTAGACGTCGATGATACCGTTATGGTGACTATGTTGCCGCGTCCTCTTGTCGCTGCGTGGAACTCTTTTGTACTGGATGAGCACGCGCGCATTCCGACCCCGGGCATGGCGGTGCTCATGGATCGCATTCATCGAGCACATCCTCAGGCACCTTTTATGTATCTTTCCACTGGCGCTTGGAATATCACACCGACACTGCGTCGCTTTCTGACCCGCAATGGCTACCCGCGTGGAACCTTCCTATTAACAGACTGGGGGCCAACTCCTGACCGCTGGTTTAGGTCGGGGTCCCAACACAAAGTGAACTCTCTAAAACGACTTGCCCAAGAATTTCCCCAGATGCAGTGGATTCTTATCGGCGACGACGGACAGCGTGACCCGGATATATACAACGGATTTGCGGTGCGCTACCCGCAGAACGTCGCCGCTATTATGATTCGTAACCTCACGGTGGGGGAGAGCGTTCTCGCCTCTGGGCGGGTCTGGAGCGATCAGAGAGCGCAAAAAATGACAAATTCTCCATTGTGGATGGAGGCGAATGACGGGCATACATTGAGCCGACTGCTTCGTGACCGAGGACTTCTCTAAACACGTATTAGGTTATACATCTGTATGGCTGTTCTCTGTAGCGTGGGGAAGAGCTGACCTCATCTTGAGGGCTGGCAGGGGAAGATCAACTATTGAGACAGTAGATCATTACGCTTATCCACAGGCGAACTGTACTGACCTCATACGAGATGTGGGTTTTAATGGGTTTGACGATTTCTTTCACAAAAACCCAACAACACGCCGATCATCTGAATGTTTCAAAAATTTCTTAATCACATCTTTGCCATACTCTCAAAAGCCATAAAAAAACTTCCAACACGACGCATGTAGGTGGATTCCAGTCGAGTTTTTCAGCCTCGTTCCGCAGAGAATCAAGGAATGGGTATAAAAGCTTAAAAATCAAGAGGGAAACAATGCCAGAAATCTCACACAAAGGCCTGTTCGCCCTGAAAAAACAGAACAGATTTTCAGTTTAAAAGAGCGATGCGCGTTCCGCTCACAGAGCCGATATGTGGATAACTCTGTATTGTCCGCAATAATTAGCGGAATTACACTCTCCTGAGGTGTGGATAAACTGAATGTCCTTGTGCTCGCGTGTGGGTTTCTCGAACAAAACATCCACACTTCACCACAGCATCTTGTGCCAGAGAAATTTTCAGACACAACATGTAGTATTAATACCCGGCTCGATTCTTTGCGCGGCCGATGACGAAATGCTTCCAGTCTTCTAGAGCTAAAGGAAGTCTCATCAAGCACAAGAATCCTCTGCCTTGCACACAAAGTATTCACGCAATTACGCTCCGCTTTGGGGCTGACAAGGAGAAAACCGATGGTAGTGACCGTGTACACCAAACCGCAGTGCGTTCAGTGCAACATGACCTACCGGGCGCTAGACGCCAAAGGCATCAACTACGACAAAGTAGACATTACGGAAGATTCCCAGGCGCTAGAGATGGTTAAGTCCCTCGGATACATGCAGGCACCGGTCGTCATCGCCGGTGAAGAGCATTGGTCAGGATTCCAGCCTGACAAGATTAACGCGCTTGCATTAGCATAGGCGGCAGCGTCAAGCACGACTCAACCCACAGAATTTCCGTGGGTATTCGATCGTGGAGTAAGGAGAAATATGAGCACCCCCCTCGCACAAAATCCTACGCATGAGAACGCTGAGATTCAGAAGATTATTCTTCAGACACGTGATGCCGCTGAGGGCCGAGCGACTCAAAGCTCGTTGGGTAAGGATTCGCCGCTCGTTGTCTACTTCTCCTCAATTTCAGGCAACACTCATAAGTTCGTTGAGAAACTACAGGCACGAAACGTGCGCCTTCCTCTGCGAACTAAGGATGAGACTCCCGTTATGCACGAACCCTATGTGCTGTGCGTACCCACATACGGGAAGCCTGAAGGTGCAGGCAATGTTCCCCCGCAGGTAGTCAAATTCCTGAACAACGAAGAGAACCGTCGCCAGCTTCGCGGTGTTATCGGATCGGGAAATACAAACTTCGGATCTCTCTTCGGAATCGCAGCAGATATTGTGGCGAAGAAATGCGATGTTCCCTTGCTCTTCAAGTTCGAGCTTATGGGAACCTCCTCAGATGTCGAAAAAGTAAACAAAGGATTGGAAGAATTTTGGACGCAAAACTGCCTTCAGCGCTAGAGACTCTCGGTGCCGGACACAGCTCCAAAGCGGTACCTGACAAGTTCAAAGGTATGAGTTACCACGAGCTGAACGCTTTGCTGAATCTCTACGATGAAAACGGCATGATCCAATTTGACGCCGACCGTCAAGCCGCACGTCAGTATTTTCTTCAGCATGTTAATAACAACACGGTTTTCTTCCACGATCTCGAAGAAAAAATCGAGTACCTGATTGAGAATCAGTACTACGAGCCGGAACTCTTCGACCGGTACAGTTTTGACTTTGTGAAGTCTCTTTTCAAACGTGCCTATGCTGCCAAGTTCCGTTTTCCCACCTTCCTAGGCGCCTTCAAGTTCTACACTTCCTACGCGCTCAAGACCTTCGACGGTCAGCGTTACCTGGAGCGTTTCGAGGATCGTGTATGCATGGTGGCTCTGCTTCTTGCTGAAGGCAATGGAAAACTTGCAGAAGAGATCGTAGATGAGATCATTTCCGGTCGTTTTCAGCCCGCAACCCCGACCTTCCTGAACGCTGGTAAGAAGCAGCGCGGTGAGCTCGTTTCCTGCTTCCTGCTGCGTATTGAGGACAATATGGAGTCGATTGGCCGTTCCATCAACTCTGCCCTGCAGCTTTCAAAACGTGGAGGTGGTGTCGCGTTCGCCCTCACGAACCTACGTGAGTCTGGGGCTCCCATCAAGAAGATTGAGAACCAATCATCCGGTGTTATACCTGTGATGAAGCTCCTTGAGGATGCGTTCTCATATGCAAATCAGTTGGGCGCTCGTCAGGGTGCAGGCGCGGTTTACCTGCACGCGCATCACCCCGATATTTATGCTTTCTTAGATACTAAGCGTGAAAACGCGGACGAGAAGGTACGCATTAAGACCCTGTCTTTGGGTGTTGTGATTCCTGATATTACCTTCGAGCTGGCAAAGCGTAACGAAGATATGTATCTGTTCTCGCCCTACGATGTAGAACGTATCTACGGAGTAGCTTTCTCAGATATCAACGTTTCTGAGAAGTACTACGAAATGGTGGATGATTCGCGGATTCGCAAGACCAAGATCAACGCGCGCGAATTCTTCCAGACTATTGCTGAGGTGCAGTTCGAGTCCGGGTATCCCTATGTGATGTTTGAGGATACGGTGAACCGGTCTAACCCGATCGAAGGCAAGATCATCATGTCTAACCTTTGCTCAGAGATTCTGCAGGTTTCAAAGCCGTCGATTTACCATGACGATTTGAGCTACGCCGAAATTGGGAAAGATATTTCGTGTAATCTTGGTTCGCTCAACATCGCAATGACCATGGACGGCGATGACCTGGGGAAGACTGTCGAAACCGCTATTCGTTCGCTGACCGCAGTTTCTGACCAATCCGATATTCGCTCTGTGCCGTCTATCGAACGCGGTAACAATATGAGCCACGCGGTCGGTCTGGGGCAGATGAACCTGCACGGGTACCTGGCGCGTGAGCACGTTTACTATGGCTCCGAAGAAGGTCTGGACTTCACCAATATGTACTTCTACACGGTGACATACCATGCTATTCGCGCCTCCATGGAGATCGCTAAGGAGCGCGGCGTAACCTTTGAAGGGTTCGAGAACTCAAAGTACGCTAACGGTGAGTTCTTCGCCAAGTACATTGAGAAGGAATGGGAACCGCAGACTGAACGGGTGCGTGAGCTGTTTGCTAAGCATCATATTCCGACCCGCGAAGACTGGATTCAGCTTGCCGCCGATGTAGCCCAATACGGCATGTACAACCAGAACTTGCAGGCTGTTCCGCCCACCGGGTCTATCTCGTACATCAACGGTTCGACTTCTTCGATCCACCCGATTGCTTCTAAGATTGAGATTCGTAAGGAAGGTAAGCTGGGGCGTGTCTACTACCCGGCACCGTTCATGACGAACGATAACCTGGAATACTTCCAAGACTCCTACGAAATTGGGTACGAGAAGATCATCGATACCTATGCCGTGGCAACTCAGCACGTGGATCAGGGACTGTCCTTGACTCTCTTCTTCCGCGATACCGCGACTACCCGTGATATTAACCGTGCCCAGATTTACGCATGGCGTAAGGGTATCAAGACTATTTACTACATTCGCCTGCGTCAGATGGCTCTTGAAGGCACCGAAGTTGAGGGCTGCGTATCCTGCATGCTGTAAATGAATCAGCATCTTACGGGTTTCGGGGTGCAGGAGGTTCTTCTTGCACCCCGAAACAGACTCGATTAGTAACTTAGAAAACATTACATGCCTGTGTGGGCGTGACATCCAATCTGGGAGATACACATGAGTGAAAAAGTGCACCTCGTCGACCACCCGATTGAGGCTATTAACTGGAACCGTCTTGAAGATGATAAAGACCTTGAGGTATGGGACCGTTTGACCGGTAACTTTTGGTTGCCTGAAAAGGTTCCGCTGAGCAATGATGTTCCCTCATGGAAGACCTTGACGGCGGAAGAAAAAGAGTTGACCATGCGTGTTTTTACGGGGCTGACTCTGCTGGATACTATTCAGGGTACCGTTGGCGCCGTGTCTCTTTTGCCGGATGCAGTCACCGCCCACGAAGAGGCCGTATACACCAATATTGCCTTCATGGAGTCGGTGCACGCTAAGTCGTATTCTTCGATTTTCTCGACTCTGAGTTCGACTAAAGAGATTGATGATGCCTTCCGTTGGGCCTCCGAAAATGAGCACCTGCAGAAGAAAGCGAAGATTATTCTCGCATACTACACGGGGGATGATCCGCTCAAGAAGAAGGTCGCCTCTACGCTGCTGGAGTCCTTCCTGTTCTACTCAGGGTTCTACTTGCCCATGTACTGGTCGGCGCACGCTAAACTGACGAATACCGCTGATCTGATTCGTCTGATTATTCGTGACGAGGCTGTTCACGGCTACTACATTGGCTATAAATTCCAACGTGGTTTAGCAAAAGAGAGCCCGGAACGGCAGGCAGAACTTAAGGAGTACACCTTCAACCTGCTGTACGAATTGTATGAGAATGAGGTAGCCTACACGCATTCACTCTATGACGGTGTGGGCTGGAGTGAAGACGTCAAGAAGTTCCTGCACTACAACGCGAATAAGGCTCTCATGAACCTGGGGTATGAAGCGATGTTCCCGGCGAGCGTGACCAATGTTTCGCCTGCTATTTTATCGGCTCTTTCGCCCAATGCCGACGAGAACCACGACTTCTTCTCGGGATCTGGCTCATCTTATGTGATCGGTAAAGCCGTGAACACTGAGGATGAGGACTGGGATTTTTAGTCTCAAAAACTGATTCTGAGATCAGGAAGATATAACTTTAAGAAACCCGTATATTTCCTTGAAAGCATAGGGAATATACGGGTTTTGTGCGTCAAATTCAGGGGAGTCTAGGAGACTCGTAAAAATTTTTTAAATCTTGGGTGTGTCATCTTTATGTAACTCTTCACTTGAGATTTAAAAACTTATAGGGTGGAGGTGCAAGCAATTGTCGAGCAAAGGAGCGATGCTCATGTTTAAGACTACGCTGTCAGCCGTTCGGCGTGCCACCCTGGTCGGGGTCGGCGCCGTCTCTCTCGCGTTGGGCGCTTCGATGCTGTCCGCCCCCGCAGCTTCTGCATATGTGCAGGCGTTCGTTCCGGTCATTCCTCCGGCAACTAGCTCGGATGCAGGTATCTCAGCTCCGGCAGTACATGATTCGAACTCCGTCCCCTTGGAACATGAACATGTTGTTAACTGGTCGGATTATGAGGTGACGGGTGATCACGAGATTACCTTTAGCGTACCGACCGGTACCGCAACTTGTTTTGATGTACGTGCCGAAGCTGCTGAAAGTAACGGTACTCTCCACGTGGCCACTGTTGAGGGCTCCGTGCTTGGAGCGCCCGATAAGTGCACCATGGAAGGGCGCACCGTTAAGGTAAGGGTTTACACCAATGCTCCTGCATCGTCTTTGAAGGTACAGCAGCTTCCTGCATCACAGGTAACCCTTCATGAATAAAAAGAAGATCCAGCCTGTGTAAGGTGGCGAGATCCAATGCTAGAGAGTATCAAAAGATAGCTTGGGTAGACGGGTCTTTCACACATACTCTCTGAGAGGGATAATGATCGGGGTACCTCACCTATATAGTGTGGGGTACCCCGATTTATATTCGATATTCACTAATAAATTGAGCGCTAGGTTATGCATGCTTCTTATTCTCTTGCGCCATTAAATCTTGGTAGTACGCAATTTTTCGGTGTACAAAATCAATCCTTCGCTGAGCATCAAGTAGCTGCTGCCGGGCAACGTGTGCGTAATGTTCGATAATGTGTAAACGCTCCGATGCTGTAGACACGCCACGACGGCAGAGGTCTACATAGGCTTTGACATCGTTAATGCTCATACCGCATGCACGTAAGCAGTGAATTGTTTCAAACCACCCCACGCATTCTTCGGTGAAAACACGCCGTCCATGTTCATCTCGTTGCACAGTGGGAATAAGGCCTTTGTCGCTGTAATACCGTACCGTATGCGGGCTTATGTCAAGCTTTTCTGAGATTTCTTTGACGCTGTAACTCATAATTCCAGTATCTCACGGTACCCCAAAGGTATAAGATACTAAGTTTTATTCTCAAAAATAGATGTGGAATAACATAGCTTTTATCTTCCATGGTGCTTGCTTTCGAGTAACTCGAAGGGCGTACTCTAATACAACGACTGGTTAAAACCTAAAGAATTTACATGAAAGTGAGTACAGCTAATGCGTTCAGTAATCATGGAAGCCCCCGGTAAGGTCGTCGTCAACGAAGTTGAGAAGCCGACCTTGCTCGAACCCACCGACGCCATCATCAAGCTCGCAGCATCCTGCATCTGCGGCTCCGACCTGTGGCCCTACCGCGGCGCAGACGCAGAGCCCGTCGACCACAGATCAATGGGCCACGAATACATCGGCGAGGTCGTAGAAATCGGCTCCGAGGTCACCACCGTAGCCCCCGGCGACTTCGTCGTAGGCTCCTTCTGCATCTCCTGCGGCGAGTGCGAAATCTGCACCGCAGGCTACCCCTCCCGCTGCCTCAAGGCAAGCGCAGCAGGCGACGCCTTCATCGGTATGCGCTCCAACGGCACCCAGGCAGAATACGCCCGCATACCCTTCGCAGACGGCACCCTCGTCAAGACCCCCGCAACCCCCACCGAAGAGCAGATCCCGCACCTGATGGCGGCGTCCGACGTGCTCGGCACTGGCTGGTACGCAGCAGATGCAGCGAAGGCAGGCCCCGGCAAGACCATCGTGGTTGTTGGTGACGGTGCAGTCGGCCTGAGCGCAGTCATCGGCGCTAAGCAGCTCGGCGCGGAGAAGATCATCATCATGTCCCGCAACCCTGAACGTCAGGCGCTCGCTAAGGCATTCGGCGCAACCCACATCGTGGAAGAGCGCGGCGAAGAGGGCATCGCCAAGGTTCTGGAGCTCACCGACGGTGTGGGCGCACACGGCGTCGCGGAGGCTGTTGGTAACCAGCAGTCCTTCGACCAGGCACTCGGTTGCGTGCGCCACGGCGGCTACATCGGCTTCGTGGGTGTGCCGCACGACAGCGCCATCGGCACCGATAATCTCTTCTTCAAGCAGGTTCACCTGGAGGGCGGCCCCGCCCCCGTGCGCAAGTACCTGCCGACCCTGATTGACCTGATTTACAAGGGTGAGATTGAACCCGGTAAGGTCTTCGATCTAGTATTGCCCATCGACGAAGCTCCCAAGGGCTATGAGGCAATGGATCAGCGTACCGCGACCAAGGTGCTGCTGACGATGTAGTAACTATATTTACTGTCGAGCGAAGAAACTCCTGCGAGCATGAACAACTGAATCATGAGCGTGGGAGTTGCTTCGTCTTTGACCTGGGAACATTGTGTCAAGAGACCTTCCGCAAGATGGCATATTTTCCTCGCCGTATATCTCACATATAAATTTAGGCGACAATCCGTGAGCTAGAGCATAGAATGGGATATGGAACTGTTGGTTTCTACTTGTTAAGGACAATGATGACGAACAAGCCTTTCCCTTCCGACCTCGAAATTGCTCTCGCAGCTGAGCTTAAACCCATCACCGAAATAGCCGCCGAGAACGGCATCAGCGAAGATCGTTTGGAGCCCTACGGTAAATATGTTGCCAAGGTCCTGCTCGACGAAAGCACCAACGCAGAAACCGCCCAAAAGCGCGGTTCCAAGTACATTGTCGTTACCGCTGTAACTCCCACACCGCTCGGCGAAGGTAAGACCGCAACCTCTGTCTCGCTAGCACAGGGATTCGCCCAGACCGGACGTAAAGCTGCGCTGGCGCTTCGCCAGCCTGCCATGGGACCAACCTTCGGTATTAAAGGCGGTGCCGCTGGCGGCGGTTACTCGCAGATCGTTCCCATGGAGAAGCTAAATCTGCATCTGACCGGTGATTTCCACGCCGTTACCGCAGCCCACAACCTACTGGCCGCCATGATCGATAACCACCTGCACCAGGGTAATGACCTGCGTCTCGACCCCCGTGCTATCGAGTGGCGCCGCGTTATCGACATGAACGACCGCTCCCTGCGCAACATCGTAGTCGGTCTGGGCGAGCGTATTGACGGCGTGCCCCGACAGACCGGGTTTGATATTACCAGTGCCTCTGAAATCATGGTGATTCTTTCGCTGGCAACCTCCTTTGAGGACCTGCGCAAACGTTTGGCGAAGATTGTTATCGGTCTGAACTACGATGGTGAGGCAGTCACCGCCGCCGATTTGAAGGCTGACGGCGCAATGGCTGTTATTCTGGCGGATGCCATTAACCCCAACCTGCTTCAGACTCTCGAACACACTCCGGCACTTATTCACGCGGGACCCTTCGGGAACATCGCTACCGGTAACTCCTCAGTTGTCGCTGACTACGTTGGCTTGGAATACTCCGACTACGTGATTACTGAGGCAGGTTTCGGTGCAGATATGGGTGCTGAACGTTTCTTTAACGTTAAATGCCGAATCTCAGGGCTGAAGCCTGATGCCGCTGTGCTGGTTGTCACCGTACGTTCCCTCAAATCCCACTCTGGGCTGTACAAGATCGTACCGGGCAAGCCTCTGCCCGAAGGCATGCTTGAAGAGAACCCTGCCGACGTTGAAGCAGGGGCTACTAACCTGAAGAAGCACATTGAGATTGTGCGTAACTTCGGTGTGCAGCCGGTGGTGGCTATTAACGCGTTCCCCACCGATTTCGATTCTGAGCATGAAGCTATTCGCCGTATTGCCGAAGAGGCTGGCGCTCGCGTAGCTATCCATCATGGTGTTGCTGAGGGTGGCAAGGGTACGATTGACCTGGCAAATGTGGTTGCTGAGGCTTGCGACGACGTTTCGAACCTGGAGTACACCTATGATCTTGAGGATTCTCTCGAAACTAAGCTTGAGAAGGTTGCTACTAAGGTTTACGGGGCAGACGGTATCTCGATTGCTCCCGCAGCGGCAAAGCAGCTTAAGCATTTTGACGATCTGGGGTATTCGCATCTACCTGTGGTGATTGCAAAGACCCACCTGTCGATCTCTTCTGATGCTTCCCTCAAGGGTGCACCCACCGGCTGGACTTTGCCTGTGCGCGAGGTTCGTCTTGCCGCAGGTGCCGGTTATGTTTACGCTATTTGCGGCACGATGCGCACCATGCCCGGTCTGAGCAAGAGCCCTGCTGCAGAGCGTATTGGCTTTGATGAAAACGGTACGATGATCGGTCTTTCGTAGTGGTTTCTGGGTCATATTTCGCCCATAAAAGACGAAGGCAAGCTTGATAAGGTGCCGTGGGCATCCTCGTTATGTTGGGATGCGCACGGCACCTTTTCTGTGTCTTCGCGGGCTGTACCGAGGGGTAGTTTTTACCGATTTCGTGTGTGTTGCGAAAAAACCATTCAAACAGACCAATTGGTGTATAGAACCCGCATGATTACGCGGGTTTAACAATACTGTTATTTAGGGGTATACCTTGAAAAATGGCTGTATGACGCGGAACTTCCAGAAAAAAGTTTTAGTGATTTACGCCATATAAAAATCAATAAAATCTCGATTGGTATTTAAATGCCCTGCTTTCATGCGGGGTAAAAATAACAGAATGGTTACAAATATGCGCTCAGCTTATCTAAGGTTTTTGGAGAGTGAAAACCATGTAGAAAACCGACCCAAAAGTAGGCTAAACTTGAGTTATCAAGTGATCGAAGGTTTCATGAATTGTCCTCGAGTTGCTTGTGTTTGAGTGAGTGATAGATACCCCCCGGGTGTCATAAAACGACCGCGCTATGGTAGCGCGGTCGTTTTGTTTAACCAGACTTGTGCTGCTAGAAAGCCTACAGGATGTACTGGGCTACCAGCCCCGTGAACCCCATTCTTCAAGGTGCGGACGCTCGGTGCCTAATGTTGTGGAACGCCCGTGACCCGGAAGCACAATCGCTTCATCATCAAAGTTTCCAAAGAGCTTTTCAAGAACGTTTGAGAAAAGTTCGCCAAACTGCGCGGGAGAATCGGTCTTGCCTACGCCGCCGGGGAAGAGCGCATCGCCGGTGAAAAGCAAGGTAGCAGGGGAGTCATCTTCCCATGTGGTCTGCACAGAATATACGATGGATCCGGGAGTATGCCCGGGAACGGAAATAGTGCGCACCTGCAGCTCTGTATCGTAAAAATCAAAAACTTCGCCGCCGTTTAACTCGTTTTCGACCGTGAAATTTTCTTGCGCACGAATGGCCTCGGCGTCCGCGGATCCTGCATAAGTAATGGCACCGGTGAGAGATTCAAGCTCGCGCAGAGCACGAATGTGGTCCCAGTGCCCATGGGTGACCATAATACCCGTCACGCCAAGAGCACGGCGGGGGATAGGCTCGAAATCTTCTTCAGATTCGAGAATGCGCACTCGGCGGTCGTTCTCTTCTGTAAGGGCTAGGTTTGGACAGTCCTGCATGATTGCCTCAAGCGTGAAGGTATACAGTGCTTCTGCATCATAAGCGGGATCGATCAGCATTTGCTCACCAGTATGGCGAATCGTGATCAGGTAGACGCTGTTATCCATGTCTGAGACGCTTAGGGCACGTACTGTAAATTCCGGATTTTCGAAGATAAGAGTTGATTCGGGATAAGTAGCCATATATCCAGTGTACTGATGCGGTGTATATCCCGTTTCTAGCGGCAGGTATAAGGGGGTAACGGGAATGAAAGTCACCAGGAAAAACGTTCGCCACGAGTCAAACCCGCATCATAAAGCATGCTATCCCCGCCGAAAGAGCGTAGAATGTAGATTCGAAGATAGACGAAAGGATTTTCGATGCCTCCCCGTGCTGGATCAGCAACCGCCCCTTTGCGTTCAAATGACCTTAGCAGCATTCGTGTGCAGGGTGCTCGCGAAAACAACCTCAAGAACGTTGATCTTACGATTCCACGTGACGCAATGGTGGTTTTTACAGGGCTATCGGGATCTGGTAAATCTTCACTTGCTTTTGACACCATCTTCGCAGAGGGACAGCGCAGGTACGTTGAATCACTATCTTCCTACGCGCGTATGTTCCTTGGGCAGGTAGATAAGCCTGATGTTGATTTTATTGAGGGGCTATCGCCAGCGGTCTCTATCGACCAGAAATCTACTTCAAAAAACCCGCGGTCGACGGTAGGCACCATAACCGAGATTTACGATTATATGCGCCTGCTGTGGGCTCGTGTAGGGCGTGCGCACTGCCCAGTGTGCGGTGAAGAAATTACCAAGCAAACCCCGCAGCAGATTGTCGATGCACTGCTGGAATACCCCGAACGTACGCGTTTGCAGGTTCTTGCCCCCGTGGTATCAGCTCGCAAAGGTGAGTTTGTTGATCTGTTCAAAGACTTGGTGACACAGGGCTATTCGCGTGCCCGGGTGGACGGAAAAACAGTTCAACTCTCGGATCCTCCTAAACTAGCGAAACAATACAAACACACCATTGACGTTGTGGTAGATCGTATCGTGATTAAGGAGGGTATTCACCAGCGACTGACCGATTCCGTGGAGACCGCACTCAGACTAGCCGATGGCCGCTTGCTCATCGAATTCGTAGATGTACAGGCAGATTCACCCGAACGCACCCGAACATTTAGTGAAAACCTTGCCTGCCCCAACAATCACCCCCTGCAGGTGGACACTATTGAGCCGCGCGCCTTCTCCTTCAACTCGCCCTTTGGCGCATGCCAGGCTTGCGATGGTATTGGTTCCAGGCTTGAAGTTGATGAGGATCTTTTAGTGCCCAACCCAGATATGACTCTGGGTGAAGGCGCTATCGCTCCGTGGTTGCAGGGAAAATCTACCACCGAGTATTGGCTGCGTCTTCTTGCAGGTCTCGGCGAAGAGCTCGGATTTGACCTTAACACTCCGTGGAAAGATCTCCCTGCCAAGGTTCGCAAAGCAATTCTGGAGGGCAAAGATTTTAAAGTTGAGGTCTCGTACCGCAACCGTTTTGGGCGCGAACGCCGCTATACCTCCGGGTTTGAGGGTGTTAAAGCCAATATTATGCGTAAACATCAAGAAACTGAATCTGATTTTGCGCGTGATCGCTACGAACAATATATGCGTCAAGTTGCATGCCCGGTATGTCATGGTGCGCGGCTTAACCCTACTATTCTCAGCGTCAAAATTGAGGGTAAATCCATTGCGGATGTAACCGCTATGCCACTTCGTACCGCCTTAGATTTTATGCGCGCCCTGGAGCTGACCCCTCGTGAGGCTAAGATCGCCGATCAGGTACTTAAAGAGCTTGATGCACGCTTGCAATTCCTCTTGGACGTAGGGCTCGATTACCTGACGTTATCACGTTCCGCTGGCACGCTTTCGGGCGGGGAGGCCCAGCGCATCCGACTGGCAACCCAGATTGGCTCCGGGCTCGTTGGCGTGCTTTATGTGTTGGATGAGCCCTCTATAGGTTTGCACCAGCGCGATAACCGACGTCTAATCGATACCCTGACAAAGCTACGCGATATGGGAAATACCCTCATTGTAGTGGAACATGACGAAGACACGATGCGGGAAGCCGACTGGATTGTTGATGTCGGACCAGGTGCGGGCGAACACGGCGGTGAAATCGTCCATTCGGGCACTTACAAGGAACTTTTGTCCAATAAAAAGTCGATAACCGGTGATTATATGGCGGGTCGGCGCTCTATTGAAGTTCCAAAGAAACGCCGCCCACATGACCGTAAACGTGTGTTAAAGGTCTATGGAGCTCGCGAGAACAACCTCAAAAATGTTGATGTTACCTTCCCCCTAGGTGTTTTTACCGCGATCACAGGCGTATCGGGATCGGGTAAATCAACCCTCGTGAACGATATTCTCTATACCTCACTGGCGAATAAACTCAACGGTGCAAAACAGGTTCCAGGACGGCACAAGAAGGTAGACGGTCTGGAACATCTGGATAAGGTTATTCACGTTGACCAATCGCCTATTGGGCGTACTCCGCGGTCGAATCCTGCGACATACACCGGCGTGTTCGACCATATTCGTAAGCTCTTTGCCGAGACGAATGAGGCTAAAGTGCGCGGATATACCCCCGGACGGTTCTCGTTCAACGTTAAAGGCGGTCGATGCGAAGCATGCTCAGGTGACGGCACCCTCAAGATTGAGATGAACTTTTTGCCGGATGTTTACGTGCCTTGCGAAACCTGCCAGGGAAAACGCTATAACCGCGAAACCCTCGAAGTGCATTACAAAGGTAAGACTATTTCTGATGTGCTTGAAATGCCGGTGGAGGAAGCTGCAGAATTTTTTGCGGCCTTCACCCCGATCGCTCGGCACTTGAACACGCTGGTTGATGTGGGGCTTGGCTACATTCGTCTGGGGCAGCCCGCAACCACGCTTTCAGGTGGTGAGGCGCAGCGCGTGAAACTTGCCGCAGAGCTGCAGAAGCGTTCTAACGGTCGTTCGATCTATGTGCTTGATGAGCCTACAACGGGTCTGCATTTTGAGGATATCCGTAAGCTCTTAACTGTGCTTCAGTCTCTCGTTGATAAGGGCAATACCGTTATCACAATTGAACACAACCTTGATGTCATTAAATGTGCCGACTGGATTATTGATATGGGTCCGGAAGGTGGCGATGGTGGAGGCACCGTAATCGCCGAAGGAACGCCTGAAGACGTCGCACAGGTTGAGGAGTCTCATACCGGACGTTTCATCAAGGAACTTTTGGTGTGAGTCATATTTCAGGTAATCATCCGCGAGCGCAAATACGCGGTGCTGTAACAACTCTCGACAGAGTACGCCATATTCTTGCTGCTCAGTTAGAGGCAGATTTCTGTTTACCTGCGGGAGCTATCTCTCAAGCACAGAATCTGGGTGCTGAGGTCTTGAGTGCACTGCAGCTTCCAGCGGAAGAGATGAGCGCATCCCGCCGCCGCAACGCTGATACCTGGGAACTTCGGGTAGGTAACTATCTGGGCGTGGGGTTGCTTTGCGCAAAGTATCCCCGGGTTTTGAAAACGGCCACTGAGTATATGCGTGGGGATCTCTCAAATTGGCTGGGCGATTATGCACCGTTACGCCAGCTGAATGAACTCTTGACCCCTTACAGCCAGCAGGTGAGCGGAACAAGCGTATATTACACGCCTTCACGCAACCTGCTTGAATCTGTGGTTCCGCCGGATGTTCCGGCGCAAGAGGTTAAATGCGCGGTACCCGGAATCGGCATGATGCGCCGGGTGGATAGCGGGGCGCTTCGCGAATCCTTACGGCAACATATTTGCAGTCTTCACACGGTGACGAAAGTACCGAACGCCTCGGCAGATGCTTTAGGGGCAGATGAAGATGATACGGCGGTTTCGGAATTCTCGGTGCGAATAGAGTTCCTTCAACCCGAGCAGTACGAGCGTTTTCGTGGCGATCCACGGTATTCGAACGCTTTAGGGTTTAGCAAACGTCGCCCCGATATTACGGTCCTTGCCGCATTTGACCCTGACGCCGCCACTGCTTTGGCAGATCCTTTAGCAATGGCGGGTGCAAGCGACGATTCGCCACTGATGCGTCAAATCGGTATTGATGTGCTGCCACAGGTACGACAACGAGGGCTTGCTACGCATCTTGTATATGAACTTTCCCGAATGGTTCTTGCCGATGGGCGTGTTCCATTTTATGGAACCAGTCCTTCACATGTGCTCTCACAGCGCGTGGCTTTGGCAGCCGGATTCATCCCTACATGGTGGGAGTTTGTCTCAACGAGCATGCACGATATGCCGCTCGATGAAGCATCGTAAGGTTCGTAAATTTTTGGTGAGAGTCAGAGAATTTCAGTGAGCGCCCACAACACGGGGGTGGTCTTTCGGAAACTTACCCGAAGACCAACCCTGCATTTCTCACAAGATTTACTAGGAGTTCTCAAGCTCCGCACCGTTAGATGCGATCACTCGACGGTACCATTCAAAAGACTTCTTACGGTAGCGGGAGAGCGATCCCGTACCATCGTCATTACGATCTACATAGACGAAACCGTAGCGTTTCGACATCTGCGCTGTAGACGCTGAAACCATGTCGATACAGCCCCACGTAGTGTAACCGAGTAGCTGCACACCGTCGGCAATAGCTTCGCGCACCTGTTCCAGGTGTGCCCGCAGATAATCTATACGGTAATCATCGATCACAGTCATTTCACCATCGACCTCAACAAGTTCGTCGCGTGCGCCTAAGCCGTTCTCGACGATGAAAAGAGGTTTCTGCCAGCGGTCCCAGTACTGGTTGAGTACAATAAGCAGCCCGACAGGATCGATCTGCCATCCCCACTCGGAAGCGGTCAATGTCGGGTTAGACACTCCACCGAGAATATTCCCTTCGCTGCTTTCGCCGCGGCTTGGGTCGCTGCTGGCACAGGTGGACATGTAGTAGCTGAACGAGACAAAATCGACCGTATTTTTGAGGTCTTCCCGATCTCGTTCGGTAATGTTGAGCTCGATACCTTTTTCGTGGAGCATGCGTAGGAAATATCCGGGGTAGGTTCCACGAACGTGCACGTCGCCGAAGGCAAAGTTCGCGTGTTCGGCGTGCAGGGCGGCGAGCGCATCCTGGGGTGATGGTGTGAGCGGATAGGTGGGCATTGCTAAAATCATGCAGCCAATCTGGGCTTGAGGTACGAGCTCACGGGCAGCACGGGTAGCGCGCGCTGAGGCGACAAGCTCATGATGAATTGCCTGGTAAAGGTCTTGCTCACTCAGCTGTTCTTTGGGGGTGTTAATACCGCCAGACATAAACGGTAGGTGCAGCACCGAATTGATTTCGTTGAAGGTGAGCCAGTATTTTACGCGGTGGCCGTAGCGTTCAAAGAGTACCCGGCAGTATCGTTCGTAGAAGTCGATAAGATCGCGACTTACCCAGCCGTTGTATTGTTCTGCAAGGTAAAGCGGTGTTTCGTAGTGGCTGATAGTGATGAGCGGTTCGATGCCGTATTTTTCAAGTTCATCAAGCACACGGTCGTAGAAGGCGAGGCCTTCCTCATTTGGTTCTGTTTCGTTACCGTTTGGGAAGACACGTGACCAAGCGACGGAGAACCGGAATACTTTGAACCCCATTTCCGCAAGGAGAGCGATGTCTTCGGGGTAGCGGTGGTAGAAATCGGTGCCCTCAAGTTTGAGGTTATCGGGTGTGGGCGCGGCACTTCGTGGGCTCAGCCCTCCGTGAGGGAGTACATCCTGAATACTGGGACCCTTGCCGCCTTCATCCCAGGCACCTTCACACTGGTTGGCTGCGGAAGCGCCTCCCCACAGAAAATTTGGGGGAAACGCACCGTGCAGGTGGGGTTTGATGATGGGCAGCGATTGGGTGTCATGCGTGAAATGCTGGTCTTGATGCATGGGGCTCTCCCGTAGATGGCGGACAGTTAATGCTTAGATGGGGAATACGTATATGGCGGATAGAACACATCGCCGTTGTTGTACAACAACCCTAACAGTTTTAGCGCATATTCCTGCAGAGATGAGCAGTAAGATTACGGAAGATGGCTTAAGTTTCAACGCTAGAACCCTGGTGTATCGGCTTTGTTTACGCCGCGCTGTATCGGGCGCTTTTTGGGTGTGCAGGCAGCATACAGAATGTCGGTAGAAATAAAAAGCCCCGGGCGTGAACCCTTTTCTAGGATTCAGCGCCCGGAGCTTATGTGGCTGAATAGACCGGAAGAGCTTAGCGAGCGCTCACTAGGGTGTAGCGTATCCGAGAGCGAATAGCCACGCGGTGCCCACAACACCCCAAATAATCATATTTACGAGCGAAGACAGGAAGCCCAGCTTGAACCATTCACCCACACTGAAATACCCCGATCCGTAGTACACCCCTGCCGGTCCAGAGGCATAGTGAGTGATACCGCCGATAAGGTTGCCGGTAAAGCCGAGGAAAAGTGCGGCGAACATTGGGGGAGTACCCGCCGAAATTGCTGCCCCCAGGAACACAGCATAGAGGGCGACAATCTGCGCGGTATTAGAAGCAAACATGTAGTGAATGTAGAAGTACACCAGAATCAGAATGCCAAAGGCGAGCGGCCAGGACATACCCGCAACGCTGTGCGCAGCGCGGTCACCTACCCAATCAACAACCTTGAGCTTCTTGAGCTGATCCGCCATGCCCACAAGCACCGCAAAGAAAATGAGAGTGGACCAAGCACTGGAGTTATTCGCCATATCTTTCCAGGTGAGCACCTTAGTCACAAGAAGAATTGCGATGCCGAAGAAGGCTGCACTGGTCGCGCTAATACCCCAGGACGTGCCGCCAATCCATAGGGCTAACAGCAGTACGAAGGTACCGAGCATAATCCACTCCGGCACGCTTAAGGGGCCCATCTCGGCAAGCTCTTTGCGCGCATGGTCGGGAGCATCAGGGGTGTGCTTGATAGTCGGCGGGTACACCTTCGAGATAAACCAAGGCATAACGGCAAGGGCGACCAAACCGGGGGCTAACGCGGCAAGCGCCCAGGTGCCCCAGTCCAGATGCAGCCCTTTTTCTTGAGCAAATTTTTGAGCCAGCGGGTTACCAGCCATTGCCGTCACGAACATCGCGGCGGTGATGGTATTGACCTGCGCCTCGGTCATGAGCAGATAAGAGCCCAGCTTGCGGCGTTTCTCGGGGGTCTCGTTGGTAGAGCCATTCACCTCAGCAAGAGAGCGAATAATCGGGTAAATCACGCCACCCGCGCGAGCCGTATTTGAAGGAGTCGCTGGTGCAAGCACGAGGTCTGTGATCGCCATGCCGTAAGAAAGCCCGAGGGAAGACTTACCGAGCATGCGCACAAACAATAGGGCAATGCGCTTCCCTAGCCCGGTAATGAGGAACCCATCGGCGATAAAGAACGCGGCAACAATAATCCAGATTGAGTCGTTGCCGAAGCCTTTAAGCGCTTCTTCTTTCGCGTTCATGGTACCGGTGATCATCGCAGCGCCGAGACCAATAAGCGCCACTGATGGGGTTGGCAGCGGCTGGAAGATAAGACCTAGGATAGTACCGGCAAAGATAGCGAGCATATGCATGCCACGTGGTTCCACCCCTGGGGGTACGGGAATAAACCAGATGGCTACAGTAATGGCGAGAATCACCGCAACTTTGACGATGAGAGCAGTATTAGCCTGCTTGGGTTTTTCGGGAGGTTGCGATTGCTCATTGCGAGCGGTGGCATCGGGTTCGGATATCGAGGACGATTGGCTCATGTCCGTACTCCTTTGAAACGAAACTTGATAGGCGCACACGTACAGTGTGCATACGGTTTCGTCAGCGTTCTTATGCTGTGAATGTGTTGGTATCTGATGGCTTATGTGGGAATACCGTTCAGACGTTTTAAGTTTACGTCTAGACTCACCTTTCAGAAAAGGGTTTGCCCGCAAAAACACAGGGCTGCTTTGGTTTCCCTTACTTTCGCTGAACAGTCGGGAATGATGGGCCAACCCGGTAGAATAAAATCCGTGGAAATCCTTCGTGAACAAGGCCCAAAATCCGGTGAACTTCTGATGCACCACGACGACACCGTGGCAATGCTGCGCGAGGTCGCAGCGGGAAAACGCACCGCAACCCTGCGTATCTACCAACCGAACCCTACCGTCGCTTTCGGTCGTCGCGATGAGCTCAATCCAGGATTTACCGCCGCCGCGCAGGCATGCCGTGATCTCGGGTACGACATACTCGTGCGTAAAGTAGGCGGTCACGCGGCCGCCTACCACACCGGCTGCCTCGTCATCGATCATTTTCAGCCCGCCGAAGACGCAAAAACCGGCAACAACCTGCGTTACAAACTCTTCGGAGACATGTACGCCCAAGCCCTGCAACTCGTCGGGGTGGATGCGGCAGTCGGCGAAATCCCCCAAGAATACTGCCCGGGTGAATACTCCGTATACGCTCGGCTAGGCGGCGAACACTCTGGGGAGCGCATCAAACTTGTGGGGACCGCACAGCGCGTTATTCAGGGTGGCTGGTGGTTCAGCACCGGAATCGTTGTATATAACTCGGCATCTCTACGCGAGATTACCTCGCGAGTATACGATGCTCTCGGCATGCCCCTTAACCCTGCAACTGTAGGTGCCGCTGAAGACGCAAACCCCGCTCTGCTCATGGAAGACCTGGAAGACGCGATTTTAGAGATTTATGCACAGAACGGCTTCAAATAGCCGTTATGCACCAAGGCGGCGTTCCCGCCTTATGACTAGCTAAGACAGCCGGTGGTTCCCACATAATCCATGCAGCTGCACGGCACCCCTAGCGAGACAATAAAGACAAGTTCACCGTAGACTGGTAATACGACCGCCCTCACACCTCAAGGAGAGCATATGCGCTGGGGACAAATCCAAGACGACAAAGGCCGCCGCGCCGTCTGCATGCACGAAGAAACCATCTATGAACTCCCCGCAAAACTCTCACCCCTACTCCAGTTCTACAGCCGTTACCGCACCAACTTCGGCAACCCTGCCAACGCGGTGAGCATCCTCCGCGAAAACGGCTCTACAACACTAGGGCACGGCGAAGAACTCTGGAATACCCTACCTTTCGTACGACCGCTGGACCGCCCTGGAAAAGTCCTTTGTGCCGGGCTCAACTACCGCGATCATGCCGGAGAAATGGGACTCGAAATCCCAAAATATCCCACCATCTTCACGAAATATCCGAATGCGCTCATCGGCCCCAATGAAGAAATTCAAATGCCTTCTGCAAACGAAACCGGAAGCACAAAAATAGACTGGGAGGTCGAACTTTGCCTTGTTATTGGGCAAAAGATGCGCCGGGTAGACGAAGAAGAAGCGCTCGCTGGACTGCTGGGGTACACCATTTTCAACGATGTTTCGGTGCGCGACTGGCAGGGACGTACCAGCGAATGGTTCCAGGGTAAAAACTGGGATAGCATGACACCGTTTGGTCCCTATATTGTGGCGACGGACGAGCTTGACCCTACCTGCGGACTTGATCTTACCTGCGAAGTTGACGGCGAGATACGTCAGCACGGTAATACCTCTGACATGATTTTTACTTCTGCACAGCTTATCTCATATATCTCGCAGTTCATGACCCTAGAACCCGGCGACCTCATCGCTACCGGAACTCCCGCCGGAGTAGGGCTTTCACTGCACCCACGGAACTGGCTTAAGCCTGGGCAGATTCTAGTAACCCGCATTGAAGGAATTGGCGCTATCAGTAACAGGTGCTCGCAGCCTTATAGCGGATAAGACAAGGTTTATTCAGATGGCTAGGTAAACGCTGCAAAAAATGCAGTCTTGTATGGTCTGCGCTTTCGTTCCTGGCTTTGTATTTAAGGTGCCTGCATTCTCGCCCATGCAAAGGAGAGGATGCAGGTACTTTTATCGACCTGAAACCTTTGTGGGCGATGGAGGTATTAGGAAACGTAACCTAAGGTTTGATGGAGAAGGGTGCCTGCTAGAGTGAGAATAAACGGAAACGATGGGGCTCGCATAGTTTAAGAGGACTGTGAGGTTTTGGACAGTCCATATTTCATGTAAAGGAGGAAAACGCCCAGTCAGTACGTTAATGTCACAATTTGGTGAGAAGTTTGTAGCGTATTGACATATAAAAAGGTGTTTATATAAAATTATGTTTATGGATAACGGTTCAGGTCAGACGGAACCACGAGACTGGGAACAAGAATTCGGTGCATCCGTAGCAATTTTCTCAGCACTCGCTAATCCGTTAAGACTTGCGATTGCACACCATTTGGTAGAGCGTCCACATAGTGTGAGCGAACTGCATACCTGCTTGGGTATTTCGCAGCCGCTCGCCTCGCATCATTTGCGCATCCTTCGAGAGGCGCATGTTGTTGAAGGGGAGCAGCACGGCAGAACCACTATCTATAAATTGTTAGACCATCACATCAGTCACATTGTGAAGGATGTGCACGAACATACGAAACACACCGGCGATTAGCTCGGTTTATCTGAGGAGAGATCATGACCACCGTTGCACCCCACCGTCATTCCGAAAGCCATGCACACACCCACGGACCTGCATGTGGTCACCAGGCAGTCATTCACTTAGATCACGTAGACTACCTGCATGACGGGCACGCACACCGCGAGCACGAAGGACACTACGATGAGTGCAACGCATGCTCATGTGGTAACTGCTCTGACCTGTGCGTCAACTGCACCTGCGATAACTGCACCTGCCCGACCTGTAACCATGCGGTTTGCGAATGCGCACACTGCAATGATTCTTGCGCCAACTGCGCATGTGATGACTGCGCATGCCCCACATGCCAGCACGCAGCATAAGCAATTTTTTAGACTATAAACCCGCCCGGCGTACTCTATGAGGATGCGCCGGGCGGGTTCTGTATAAGGGTCTCTGTTGTATTCAAAGTGTATAGGGCGTGTGTCATTGTGTGCGTTATCTAAATATAGTCTTTTGGGTGCAATTCTTAAGGATGGTTTTGCGTGGAAGTTGAGTTTTTAAATGTAAACTCGAAAGTCTAATATCTTTAATGTTTTGAATAAAATCCACAGAGTTGTTTATTAATAAATGGTTATATATGTCGCGGGTGAATCGCTAAATATTTTGAATCATCGTAGAGTAGCTACTAAGCGATAAATTCCCGCCATTACTAACCGTAGGGGTATCTGGGATTCCAGCGTTGGATATCTGAGATGCATGAACCTACGAGGTGGGAACGAATCGTGCTTCCATATTTTATTCACCCAGCCACAATTTTTTTGAGGATGTGTTCACCGATGAATACTCGTATCCCTGGTTTGTCTCGTCGTGCCCTTATGAGCGTTTTGGGCGTTTCTGGGTTTGCTGTGTTGCTATCTGCCTGTGGGGAGGACTCGAAGCCTGCTGGAGTGGCTACTGAGAGTTCGAGTTCTTCTAGTGCGGAAGGTGCTGGTGCTTCCAGTTCTGCGTCTGTTTCTTCAAGCGAGAGCCCTTCGCCGTCGTCGAGTGTGCCGCCGCATTATTCCGGGAAATCAAAAGCTCCGGAGGGGGAGTATCGTCCTGCGGATTTTTATGGTCCTGCGCAGAATGTTCCGAAGCCCAAGGCGGAGGAGGGGTATACGAATGCTTCCTTGGAGGGGATGCGTAAGACGGTGCAGGCGTGGACGGAATGGCGTAACTATGGCATGCAAACTGGAGATTATAGCGAGGCGAAAAAACTCATTAGTAAAGACTTTACCAATGAGAAAAAATCCTATGATTTCGACTCTGGCCTTTATAAGAAAGGGGGATGGATCATGGGTGGAGACAGTCACAAGTATGAATTCCACGGCGAACCTATCAACCAGGGCAACGGCAAATACGAGTGGAAATTCTTTCTAGTATGGTCTCATGTTATATACGTTGAAGCGAACGGGAAAGATTACCGGGAAGTATCAAATAAAGACTATGAAGATAATTGGTACACCCTCTCACTTCATCATGATGGTAATCGTTGGCTTATTGATAACGTATCCCCTATCGAGTTGGATAAGAAGTAGGTTCAAGAAATCATGAGAACTAGAGCTTTTCCACTCCTAACAACCTTCATCCTGATCTGCGCACCTTTGGATTTCTACACATTAGCTGTAGCTGATGTTGTGTGTGGTAATTCAAATACATACTGGTGTTCTGAACAAGAGGAGACTTACACGTATCGGTGGAATAAACAGGGGCAGAATGCTCAGCCTGTTGATAATTCCCATCAAGGTGAAGAGAGCATACAAATGGACCAAGGAGAACTGGCCAGGCGAGAAGAAGAACATCAGCGGTGGTATCGGGAGCATCATCATGGGAATCTTGGGTTCGCTCAAGATAAAAGTGGTGCTCATAAGTCGTTTAGATTTGATGTTGCAAATGATGGTTCGTACTGTGTTAGTCGGGATGGGCGTGTGGGTCAGTATAAAGAATTTACTGATGATGGTCGGGCTAAACCTGTCGGGGAGACGATTACGAATCATCTGTTCGGTGATACCTGCACCCTGAACGATCCGGAAGCGGCCAAGGAAGCTCAGGGTGAGTATGAGCGGATTATCACCGAGATGCGCACCCATTTGCTGGAGTTGATCCCGGCACATCCGCACCTGACCTTGGATAGCGCACATCCACCACACACGAGCAAGGGTGAGGAAACGAACTTCTACACCACCCTAGAAGGCAGTTCTAATATTTTTGAAGGGGATTTACCGATCGGGCGCACTAGGATTCGTGCGGTACCGGTGGCGTATCGGTATGAGTATGGAGATGGACATGACCTAAAAACACATAGTGCTGGTGACCCGGTGTCTTCACAGCATTCCGGACAAT
>NZ_KV797619.1:33480-217190 GCF_001809415.1 Rothia sp. HMSC058E10
GTATGCGGGTCAGTACAGTATTGATGGTGGGCCGTGGCAGTTTTTCGGAACCGAGATCACTCGGGTCAGTGAGCCGGTACTGGTGCGGGTGTGGGAGTCTGAGGTGCACTCGGTGGGCAAGACCTGCACTGAGGACCCGGGAGCGAAAGGGTGTCCAGGGCATCCTGAGGAGCCTGATGTTGGGAATCCGAATCCGCAGTTGCGTAAGGTGGATGTGTATACGGGTCAGCGGTGGCATTTGGATGATGTGGGGGTGGGGGATAGTGAGGGTCGGTTGCACCCGACCTGGCCCAACATGTAAACAGATTGTCAGTATATAAAGAGTAATACCTCACATATAAAAACTGTTTTATTGTACAGGAGAAAGTCTCATATACCCCCTGTCGTGAAAATTAGTATTACACTACCAAAATGTTGATAAAAGGTTGAACTTTTCGCTAAACATAAAGATTTGGTTACAATTTCCGAATATCTTTGAAGTTCGCTTACAGATAAGGCTAATGTTAGAAGTGAGGTAGTTCTGAAGGGTTACCTTGGGCAACAAGACTTCCGGGTTGCTCTTATATCGCACCGCACAACACGATTATTAGCGATTTCGCTAAAAACGCTATGTCCTGAAGATTTAGCTCTGACGCTAGAAACAGGACATAGCGTTTTTGTATATCCGAGGAGGCAGAATATAAACTGGCCTCCTGAGCTGTTGAAATAAGAAGCATTACAAACATAGGGCTGTGGGTACAGTACCTTGCGGTGCTGCACCCACAGCCCTACAGTTTAACGGATCAAAGCTTTACCGAGTGGCCCGCTCTAGAAGCTGCAGTACGTTCTGGAAGGTATGTCCGGTTGCTTCGGTCATACCCTGCTCACAGGTTCGGTTTGAGGAAGCATATGCGGCGAACTCGTGCTCGTTTAGCTCAGCGGTCTCGGCACGGGTAGCGCTCTGCGTAAGCTCGGGGTGCAGCATACCGCGGTCACCCGCGTAACCACAGCACCCCCAATTCTTGGGAACGTATACCTGCTCACTCATGGCGTTTGCAATCTTCTCGAACGCTGGCTGCACACCCAAGTGAGTCATCGAGCAGGTAGGGTGCAGCGCCAGCGACGGCAGGGGAGCCGATACCGTGAGCTTAGGCAGCAGCGTATCGGCGGCGAACTGCACCGAGTCAATAAGCTTCAACTGAGCGTAATCGGCCTCGCCTGCCCCCAAACCCTGCGTGATTTTATGCTCCACAGCGGCTGCAACTTTCGCGCGCATCACCTCAAGGCCCTCAGTACATGAGGAAGCATCACACACAATCGGGATGCGCCCGCCGTCGGTCGCCTGCCACAGCGCTTTGAGCACGCGGTCACTCATAATTGAGTAGCCGTCTGTATACCCCTTGGACTTCCACGGCGTGCCACAGCACATTTGGTCGATACCTTCGGGAACCCGGTATTTCACACCCGCCCGCTCGCAGAGGCGAATAAACGCCTGGGTCGCATTCACCGGGTCGTGCTTACCTTCACCATCAACACCGCCGAACATGGCGTTCACGCAGGCAGGGAAGAACACGATATCGGGGTTTGCTTCCGCATGAGGAACGCGCGGCGCGCCACCGGCAGACAGCCCCTTCTTATAGGCGGGCACCAGGTCTTCGCCGAAGAGTTTACGGCCAATATCGGTGGCTCCGCGTACCACCGGGAACGGCAGCATTTTTGCGGCCGTGAGCGCTTTACCCGCCACTTTATCGATTGTGCCCCAGTGTTTTGAGGCGAATTTCCACCCGGCGGCACCGAGAGCATCCTGGTTCTCGGCACGCAGGCGGCGCACCAAATCACCCGTGTTGATCAGTACCGGGCAGCGCGTAACGCACATGCCGTCTACCGCGCAGGTATCCACACCGTAGTATTCGTATTCTTGGCGTAGGCGTTCGGCAAGTTTAGTATCACCGTTAGCCTCTGCCGCAGCAATTTCGCGGCGCAGCACAATGCGCTGGCGCGGGGTCAGCGTCAAATCCTTAGACGGGCACACCGGTTCGCAGTACCCGCATTCCACACACCGATCGACTTCTTCTTCAACGGTTTCGGCAACCTTCAGGTCGGTGGCGTAATCGGTGTCTTCCTCGGCAAGAACCACACCCGGGTTCAAGAAACCCTTCGGGTCGATCAGGCGTTTAATCTCGCGCATGACCTCGAAGAGCTCGTCACCGAATTGACGGCGCACAAACGGTGCCATAATACGCCCGGTTCCGTGCTCTGCCTTGAGCGAGCCGTCAGCCTCCAGAATGAGCTGCACCATTTCTTCGGTGAAGTCGCGGTACCGCACAAGCTGTTTGGCGTCGCGGAACTGCTCGTTGAGCATGAAGTGAATATTGCCGTCTTTTGCGTGCCCGAAAATGACCGAGTCCTGGTAGCCGTGGGCGTCAAAGAGCGCGGTCAGATCGCGGCAGGTGGTACCGAGCACGTCCACCGGGACCACCACGTCCTCAAGCAGCGCGTTCGTGCCGCTGGGGCGGTTGCCTGCGACCGTGGTGTACAGCCCACGCCGTGCAGCCCAGAGCGCGTTACGTTCGGAAAGTTTGCTGGTCATGGTGACTGGCGAAACCACTGGGAGGGTATCAAACATGGGTGCGGCAGATGCAGCAAGATCGGTGAGCTCCTGCTCAGAGTTTCCCTGAAATTCCACAAGCAGAGCCGCATGATCACGCACATCAATAGCAGCAAGAGCCTCCGCCGCCTGCCCGGTACGCTGTGCTACGCGAATACTGGTGGCGTCCATGAGCTCAACTGTCGCCAGGTGGTTAGCCACAAGTTCGGGCACCGAACGGGTAGCATCCAAGAGGTTATCGAATACGAGCAGACCGGTCGAAACGAATTTATGAATGGGCAAGGTGCGGTAGGTTGCGGACGCCACGAACCCGAGTGTTCCTTCGGAACCAATCAGAAGATGCTGCAGAATATCAACCGGTGTGCTGTAATCCAGCAAAGAGTTCACGCCGTAGCCCATGGTGTTCTTCATGGAGTACTGTTGGCGGATGCGCGCAACCGACTCGGGGTTTTCGACCACACGCTTGCGCAGGCGCAGCAGACCCTCGTGAATCTCGGGTTCAAGGGCGCGCAGGCGGGCATCCGCATCGGGCGCAGAAGTATCAATAACGGTTCCGCTGGGGAGTACGAACACCATAGATTCCAGCGTGTTGTAGGTGTTGAACTCGGTACCGGAAGACATACCCGAGGAGTTATTGGCGACCACCCCGCCGATAGTGCATGCCGACCATGAGGCCGGGTCAGGCCCGAGCTTATAACCGTAGGGCGCCAGCATATTATTGACCGCCATCACTGTGGCGCCGGGCTGAACGCGCACCCTCTTGCCGCCGTCAAGCACCTCAATTTTCTTGAAGTTACGGCGGGTATCGACCATCACCCCGTCGCCGCTTGCCTGACCGGATAGAGACGTGCCGCCCGACCGGAAGGTGAGCGGCAGGTTGAAGGCACTGGCGGCGCGGAAAATATCGGCGACCGCTTCCGCTGAATCGGGGCGTACGATTCCAGCGGGTACCAGCAGGTAATGCGAGGCATCGTGCGCGATAGCGAGCCTGTCAATTTCTTTGACACTGGAATCGAGGGCGTGCGCGCGGGTTTCGGCGAGCATGTGCTCAAGGGCGTTGGTGTAGGGGGAGTTCAGAGCTTCGGATGTATTGGATACAACTGTCATGGGTCATAATCTCCTTACCGGTGTAGGCATAGTTCTCTTCCTATCCTTCCAGTATGTGCTTTTGCACACGTTATGTCTGCTTAGCTTTGGCTAGGCTTACACGCCGAAATACACGTTTTACTGAGGCATTATGACGGGAAACTATCGTTGATATTGTGTCCACCCTGAGCCGCTACCTGAAAATCTGCTGTGAACGCCGTAGAATGGTGATGTCCGTGCACCTGTACAGTGCGGATTAGTCCGCGCGGCTGCGCCTACCCTGGCCCCGTACGCTGGGGGAGTAGGCCCCGTGCCTAACCTAAAGGAGACACATGTCTGCCGCTGAACTGTCAGCACCCATCATGATCAGCGTATCCGGTGAGGAGCGCGAAGTTACTGCCGCCACCGCCGCTGAACTCTTTGCGGATAACGCGAAGATTGTGGTTGCCCGCGTGAATGGAACGCTGGTTGACCTTTCTCACAAGCTCTCTGAGGGCGATACTGTTGAGCCCGTTTTCATTGACGAACCCGATGGCTTGAATGTGCTGCGCCACTCCGCTGCGCACGTGATGGCGCAGGCGGTGCAGGAATACCGCAAGGACGCCAAGCTGGGTATTGGCCCGTACATTACTGACGGCTTCTACTTTGACTTTGATGTGGCTGAGCCCTTCACCCCGGAAGATCTGAAGAAGATCGAGAAGTTGATGATTAAGATCATCAAGTCCGGCCAGCTGTTCCGCCGCCGCGTGGTCAACCACGACGAGGCTGTCGCCGAGATGGCGAACGAGCCGTACAAGCTGGAGCTGCTCTCCCTGAGCCAGGGCCCCGGTTCTGGTGCGGATGCTGCCGAGGGCGCATCCGTGGAGGTCGGCGAGGGTGAAATCACCATTTACGACAACGTGCACCCGAAGACCGGCGAGACCGTCTGGAAGGATCTCTGCCGCGGCCCGCACCTGCCGAACACCAAGCTGATTGCTAACGGCTACGCCCTGATGCGTGCCGGTGGCGCGTATTGGCGCGGTTCTGAGAAGAACCCCATGCTTCAGCGTATTTACGGTACCGCCTGGCCCACGAAGGATGAGCTGGTGGAGTATAAGCACCGTATTGCTGAGGCTGAGCGCCGCGACCACCGCCGCCTGGGCCGTGAACTGGACCTGTTCTCCTTCCCGAAGAACATTGGCCCCGGCCTGCCGGTCATCCACCCCAAGGGTGGCGTGATTAAGCGCGAGATGGAAGACTACGTGCGCACCCGCCACATTCAGGAGGGTTTCCAGTACGTCAGCACCCCGCACATTTCGAAGGAAGACCTGTTCTACACTTCCGGTCACCTTCCGTACTATGCGGACGGCATGTTCCCGGCTATGGAGCTGGATAACGGTCATTACCGTCTGAAGGCTATGAACTGTCCGATGCACAACGAGATTTACCGTTCTCGTGGCCGTTCGTACCGTGAGCTGCCGCTGCGTTTCTTCGAGTTCGGCACCGTGTACCGTGACGAGAAGTCCGGCGTGCTGCAGGGTCTGACTCGTGTGCGCATGATTACTCAGGATGACTCCCACTCGTATGTGACGAAGGAGCAGGCACCGGACGAGGTGCGTCACCTGCTGAAGTTCATGCTGAGCCTGCTTGAGGACTTCGGCATGACTGACTTCTACCTGGAGCTGTCCACCCGCGACACCGAGGGCGATAAGAAGGATAAGTTCATCGGTACCGATGAGCAGTGGGAAGAGGCTACCGCCGTTCTGGAGCAGGTTGCGAAGGAGACCGGCCTGGAGCTCGTCCCGGATCCTGGTGGAGCTGCGTTCTACGGTCCGAAGATTTCGGTTCAGGCGAAGGACGCGATTGGCCGTACCTGGCAGATGTCGACCGTTCAGTACGACTTCAACCAGCCCAGCCGGTTTGGTCTGGAGTACCAGGCAGCTGACGGCACCGTGCAGGAGCCGGTCATGATTCACTCGGCGAAGTTCGGCTCGATCGAGCGCTTCCTGGGCGTGCTGACTGAGCACTACGCGGGCGCGTTCCCGGCATGGCTGTCACCGGTTCAGGTTATTGGTGTGCCGGTGGCTGAGGCGTTCAACGACTACATGACTGAGATTGCGGACAACCTGCGTGCACACGGCGTACGTGTTGAGGTGGATTACGGTTCGGACCGCTTCACCAAGAAGATTCGTACCGCGTCTACTGAGAAGGTTCCGTTCATTCTGATTGCTGGCGGTGAGGATGCGGAGCACGGCGCTGTTTCGTTCCGTTTCCGCGGTAACAAGCAGGAGAACGGTGTGCCCGTGGATGAGGCTGTGGCACGTATTGTGGAGCATATCCGCAACCGCGTGAACGAAGACCCCAAGCCCAGCACCGAAGCTGCTGAGTAATACTAGGCTTGCTGGTCTAACTCATATATAGAAACCACCCCCTTTGCGGTGACAAGCTGCGGAGGGGGTGATTTCTATGCGCTTTGAGGAGGCGCGGGTGGGGGAGCGTGGTTGGGTACAGAAAGTTGTGTTGTGGTGGAGTTTTTCCTAGTCCGGGCGGGTGTCTTCGTGCTAATGTGAATGATGGTACTTACGTTCGTTGCCATTCGGAGGTGCCGGTAATTGTACGATTCGGATAAGGGCGTCTGGGTGCGGTCTAGGCACCTCGTGTGTGTTTAATCGTCAGGTGTTCTAATATCCACAAGTCCGTGAAGGATATATTATTTAACTATTTAAGAATTTATAAAATTTTTCAATGAGGATGATCTTATTAAAGGCGTCAATGTGGCATTAATTTTAGCGATTTAGCATGTAGAACCGGAGGTTGGTTTAAAGTTGTGTTTTATGGTTTCGAAGAGCTCTCACGAAGCAGGTTGGATTAACTGCAATAAATATACCGCTGAGTATGTCGAAAGATTTCAAAGTGCGCTGGATTATCAAAATAAAATTAAAAATTTAAAAAAAATAAAAAGAGAAGATAAGGGACTTGAATTTGCTAGAGGGGAAAAAGATAAATGCATTGGTGATCTCGAAAAAATTATTGGAGATAAGTTAGGTTCAATATGCATAGACTGTGGACTTGACAGTTATCTAGAACTCACTAGGCAAAAAGGCTATGAAAACGCAAAAGACCGCGGAATTAGTATGCGGAGGTTGGCAACTCTGCTAGCGGTTCATGGAGCGGATCCTTTAGAATGCGGCCACTGGTTTTCTGATAATCCTCAGGATGGAGAAGGACTACTATTACATATAATGACGGCTATGAACTATCTAAATGATTTAGAAGTTTTTATACATCAGAGATGGGAAATCTCCAAACTACAGGAGAATAATAATTCCTTTATTAAATCAAATGATGCAATTGGGCGGGCGGACAGGATTTCAAGAACTAACCCGACTGCCATACGATTTACATACATATCATTTTTATTTACTTCTTATCTTATACGATACAGCGGGTATTTTAATGAGGTAATGAGAAAAATTAAAGATATCGATTCCGCGATGTCTGATTTATTTGATAGGGATCGCGAAAATACTTATTTTTACACGCCTAAAGATTTAGCATGGCCAATTGTTGATAAGCTGGCATGTTCCTTGGATGAGCTAAATGAAAAAAATGGAAGAAATATCGACTTAGAAACATTTTTAAATCACGACGATGCCTATTTTAACCTATCTCAAAAACAGTTCCTTAAAAAGAACGATAAAATTATTGTTGTGACTGATCCGCATGAATCTGTTTATGGTACATATAAAGCAGTTTTGGACAATATTTCCACCCCTGAAGGAAAGGAAGGGGAACCATTTGAAAAATTAGTCCAATGGGTAGCCAGCATGATGGGAGACAGTAAAATTTTACCAGGGCCAAGCTACGTATCTGGAGAGTCCATACCTGATTTAGAAGTAGATTTTGTAGTTACAAGTGGCAATATTTTGATTATAGGTGAATGTAAATATAAAGGGCGTTATTATGACCCAGATGCAGGGATAAAACATGTTGAAAATGACATAATTGGGGAGGGATGGAAACAAATAAGTAAACGCAGGAGCACCCTTCTTAATTATTCTGGAATTTTAAGAACCGAACAAGGCATAGAAGTAACTTGTCCTACAAAGGAAGTAAACTATGTAGTCCCTATTATTGTGCATAACCAGGAGTATATTCCGCCGGAGTGCAAGGATAGTGGCATTAAAGATGATAATTATGGGGTTCACTCTTTTTCGATTGAAGGTTTTATGATTGCGATATTTACTTGTCCAAATATTTTTGATTTCTTAACATATCTTCAATTTAGGCGTGAATACATTAAAGTTCATGAGAAAAAATTTTTTAATGCAAGGATATTTGATGAACTTGATATATGCACCTCATTTGTGAATGGTGGTGGAGGAACGTATGACTTAAAAGGAAAATATAGGTTGGTTACTTGTGAAGTTTATACGGGAAATGATGTATGTTCTATAGGCCGTTGGAGAGAATTTCTAGATGAAATCTATCATTGGGAGGAGTTTCCCAAAATAAGCGATAAATATAGAGACGTTTTAATATCATCTGTGGTAGATGATATTAAAAATATTGTAAGAATCCTTGAACAGGAAAATAATAATGAAGCTACCCTTAACATGTATGAAAGGGGATTATATAAGCATTATGAATCAGAAAATAAAGGAAAATCTATGCATGTGGACAGTCTAAAAGAATTGGCAAAATCATATATATCTTTCGAAATTTAAAGTGTATTTATTTTGACTAGTTACAGAGAATGAAAACTGTAATCTGGACAGGGAGCGCTGCCCCGTTGGCTTGTGCTAGTTAGCTGAATTTTGGACACGTTGGCTCTATGTATTCCGTCCTAATAGAGAGATAAGCTACTAGACAGCTGTTTTGAAAGTATATTGGGTAGGGTGGGAGGGAAAGCTAAAGACATAGGCTGAGAATTCTGCCGAGAAGACCTGCTCCTAGTCTAGCGGTGTAGATTTGTGCTAATGTTACTGGTGGCACTTATGTTCGTTACCGTTCGGAAACGCCGGTAATTGTACGATTCGGATAAGGACGTCTGGATACGATTTGGACGCGTTAGGCATGTTCAATCGTCAGATATTTTATCTGCAGGTTCAAGGAGGAGATGCATATTCACGTATGTAAAAATTTAGCGAATTTGATTCAAAAAATTTGTACGCCTAAGAATAATTTAAGGGGTGAAACAGTGAAGACATATATTTTGGCTTCAATTTTTACTGATAAAGAAAGTTTAAAAATATTCGAAAATAATGATGGTAATCTGGGGATAAACTGGGTCACAGGAGCTCCCACTATTAAATACAGGGAGTACAAGACAGATAAAGAATTTCCTTCCAGTGCGGATACTCGGCGGGAAAACTTTTCTAAGATTGTTTGGGAGCTCATATATGAGGGTGGTCGTAGGTATTATGGCGATTCCCTAAAAGGATTTAATCCGATAACTAATGCTGAAAAACAATACCAGTGTAGTGTTAAAGGAATTCAGGTTCTATTTGCAGAAGAGAGTATTTGTGTAGATGGAATAGTTCCGGGTTTGGTGGTTCTTGAATTATTTAAAGAAGAAGGAGGAATTATCCAGGTTGAAGAGAAAGATATATATGCATATCTATCGGAAGAAAAGATAATTCCGGTGGGTTATGTTATAGAAAATAGCAATAATTATGATTTGAGGAGGCAGATGTGGCAACATAATGTAAAGCCATTTGTTTACAGGCTAAGCATAGTTGATGCGTTTGAATCCTTGCCGAAAAAAAATCCCAGAGATTATACTGAGGATGAAGAGAAAGATTTTTGGGGAGAGCTACACTATTACGCCACTGGCAAGAAACCCTCTGAGTATATTCGAGATAAATGGATTAATGAAAAAGGACCTGCTGCACTAAAAATATTAGGCAGGGGAGACTGGTGTTTCTATGTACGCTCACAAGGTATTTGTTATTATGCTCCGGATATTAATGGAGATAGCTATAAGAACAAGCCAATTTGTTTCCAAGGTTATGCAGAATCATTCCATTTGGATGCAATCATGCTATCGATTTTGAAGAATTCCCTTGTAAGTTATTATCTGAATCAGATTCAAAAATATGTCCTAGAGGATAATAGAGACTCTATCAGGGATGTTAATGACAAAATCAATAGAATGTATATTATGTATGATATGGGGCGGACGAATCCTCGAGGGGGACAACATTTTATTGTTATGGAAAAGATAGAGGAAGTCCTCCACTTCGGGCAGAATCTAAAGGAATTAATGGATTCTGCTGGAAAGATTGAAGAGATTAGTTCGAATCAGCGTCAAGAAAATATTGCAAAGTATGCACTGTGGGTAGCACTCATAATGGTTGTTCCAGCAGTTGTGGCATTGCTAAATGACGGAACTGCGAACCTAGAGAAACACTCTGGATTTAGCTTTCTCTACTACGCCTTAATTCTTTTATTTATATATTTTGTGTTCTGTTGCATTCGTAAGGGATGGGTTTCAAATTTAACTAATTGGACATTAAGTAAATTATGTGAACGGGTAATTAAATTGTGTAAGAAAAATAGATGCCGAAATTAAGATTGACTTAAAGGGAAAACTTTAAACTTTTTGCATATTCAGCATGGATAATTCTATTCTACCTCTTTGAAAGGAGAGATATTGTGAACGAGAAGGATCACCTGATCCCCGCTTGTGTTATTGGTCAGTTTACGAAGGGCAAGGAAGGAAATAATTGGAGAGAGCAGAAAGTCTATAAATTCGATATCCGTCGCGGGAAGAAAAATCTTGTACAAGCAAAAAATATTAACTGGATTAGGGGGGAGTATAGGTCAGATTTTAGCGCTGACGTGTACGGCAACGAATCTGGGCTTGATCCAGATGATAATTCACGGGATATTTTAAATCTAGATGAAAGATTTCAGCAAGTGGAGACCAATATTCCCAAATTTATTGAAAAGCTTGAAAATAAAAGTGAGCTGATAGAATCGGATTATAAAAAAATACTTATTCCTTATATTGCCCAAATATTTGTTCGGTCGCGAATTTCTTCTGAATATATTATGGAAAATATTAATGAAAATCTTGATGGGAAAGGGGATAAGCGTAGGTACATTTCAAACAACGATATTCCTGGTGTGGCTGTTATTCATGATCCTAAAAACTCAATTCAGTACACTAGGGGATTATGGTTGGATAGATATGAAAAATATGATTTGTACTTTTATGCAATTGATATTTTATATGACAAGAAAAGGCGTTTTGTGTTATCAAATTTGGGAATCGCACCTCTACCCAGCGATCTGGATCCCTATAGATATGACGAAAAGATGGGTGATATGGCTGCACGTGTCTATTATGATTGTCATGGGTTTAGAACTGCGCCGGCGTATCTGATTCCGCTGTCTCCCAAGATCGTCATTAAAATTACACCTCGATATAAAATTCCTGCTATGTATAAAAGAAAGATGCCCGTACGTTACATTGACATATCAAATGCTTTTACTGAGGATGAAATTTATGGTGAAAAATCGGTGATATCGATTATTAATGAGCAGATTGTTAAATATGCAACAGAATTTTATGTGGGGCGAAATCCGAACAATGTGGATAAATATAGAAAAATAAAGGGTCTTGCACGCGAGAATATTGTAAACAATTTATTTTTCCCGTGTCGTATTCAGCGGGAGGATGATTATGGTTCTAATGAGGAAAAATTGAAATGCTATTATGAGGGCTTAAGGGAGAAAATATATTCCATCATAGATGGTAATCGAAAGCACCCAGAATTAATTGATATTTCTGACTATTTAAAACCTGATAGAATGATGGGTTTATACAATTGGGTTCAGCCACTTCCTGTTCCGGTAAACTCCCCGATTGAATATGTCCCCCGTGTTTATGAAAATATAAATAAAAAATCCTGATTAGTATATATAGATAATAGAGGGACCCGGCTGGCCATCCATCAGATAGCCCGCCGGGTCCCTTCTTTATACCGTTGCTATGCGCTCAACCCTAATTAGCGGGTGGTGCGTTCCAGCAGCTGCAGCACGTTCTGGTAGCTGTAGCCGGTCGCCTCCGTCATACCCTGCTCGCAGGTGCGGTTCGCTGAAATGTATGCGGCGAACTGCTTCTGTCCGCTCAGCTCCGCAGCCTCCGCCTTCGTAGCGCTCGCCGTCAGCTCGGGGTGCAGCATACCGCGGTCACCCGCATAACCACAGCAACCCCAGTTCTTCGGCACGTACACGTCGGCACTCATCGCGTTCGCAATCTTCTCAAACGCAGGCTGAGTACCCAGGTGAGTCATGGAGCAAGTCGGGTGCAGAGCAATCGACGGCAGGGGAGCAGACACACTCAGCTTGTCCAGCATGTTATCGGCGGCGAACTGCACCGCGTCGTACATGCGCAGACGCGAGAAGTCCGGCTCGCCCGGCTTCAGGCCGTTCACAATCTTGTGCTCAAGCGCCTTATTAACCTTCTCACGCATCACCTCAAGACCCTCAGTACAGGACGAAGCGTCACACACGACCGGCAGGCGGCCACCGTCAGTGGCCTCCCACAGGGACTTCAGCACGCGGTCGCTCATGATCGAGTAGCCGTCGGTGAAGCCCTTCGACTTCCACGGGGTAGCACAGCACATCTCGCCAATATTGTCCGGGATGCGGTACTTCACGCCGGCACGCTCACACAGGCGAATGAACGCCTGAGTTGCGTTGACCGGGTCATGCTTGCCGTCGCCGTCCATGCCGCCGAACATGGAGTTCACGCAGGCGGGGAAGAAAGAACACAATCTCAGCGGTTGCGTCCTTGTGCGGCTTACGTGCCGGGCCACCGACCGGCAGGCCCTTCTTGTAGGAGGGGACCGTGTCGTCGCCCATGACCTTGCGGGCAATGTTGGTGGTGCCGTGCACCACGGGGAACGGCAGCTTCTGAGCCACGGTCAGGGCCTTGCCGGCGACCTTATCCATGACGCCCCACTGCTGCGCGGCAACCTTCCAGCCGGTAGCAGCCAGCTTGTCCTGGTTCTCAGAACGCAGGTGGCGAATCAGGTCACCAGTGTTAATGTTCACGGGGCAGCGGGTCTGGCACATGCCGTCCACGGCGCAGGTCTCAATGCCGTAGTACTCGTACTCCTTACGCAGATGCTCCGGTGAGAAATACTCGGTGCCCAACAGTGACATGAGCACTACCACGCCTAGACGTTGCACATACACGCGATCATCAAGCATCCAGTTGAGGCAGGCCCGCTCCAGCTTCGGCAGGTTGGCTGCATTGCGGCCCTTCACGCAGGTCGGGGAGACGGCACCCGTAAGAGTCCAGTTCGTCATATATGGCAAGAAATTAGTAATTTCCGCATGCCAGGTGGCAAAGTCACGTTCCTCGTTGAGAAGCAGCACATGCAGCAGGTCTTCTTCCTGAAAATCATGCGGAACTGCCGCTTTAAACTCCGTGACTTCCTGCGGATGTTCACGCAGCAGCTTCTTAGCGAGCTTGCGCAGCGCGGGCATGCGTACACCCAAAATCCGCGCCGGATCAACCGTAGGAATCAGCTTCGCCGTGAACTCCGCCAGTTTTGGTTCGGCAAGTTCACGGACTGTCTGCGAAATTGAAGAACTCATAGTTCTACTCTCTCAGACAGAGCGTTTATATCGGTACGGGTAAAATCCGGGAGCGTTTTCTTCAGTCGGGAGCAGTTTATGCGCTCCCGACTGAAGAAAACGCTCCCGCTTCGTGAAGACCCTAACATCAGGCTTGCAGCGTCCACAGATACCTGCAGAAAACCGATATGATGGCTGTAGAAAGGTTAGCGCGTGAACCGGCAATTCACGGCAGACCTGCTTCAACGAAGAGCATGTAAGGATTGGGCAGTATGGCAGAGGCAAACGGTACAGAAACACCACACACCCGTACTGTACCCGAGCCTGACAGCACTACCTCCGCCGATACCGCAGTTGACCGCCCACACAATGAGCGCCGCACTAAGATTACCCGCGGCGAAGAAGGACTCACCGAATGGGAGCGCCGCACCGATAAACCGCTTTTTATTGCCTCGCTCCTATACCTTGTCGCTTACGCCGCACCCATTGTGAGCACACGCATTAGCGCACCACTTGACGGCATCCTCAATATTTTTCAGATGATACTGTGGGCGCTTTTCGCGGTCGATTATTGTGTGCGTCTCTATCTGGCGCCCCGGCGCATCTACTTCTTCACGCACAACCTGATGAACCTCGCCATTGTGCTTCTGCCAGCCTGGCGTATTGTGAGTTTCTTGGCGATGCTCCACATGACCGCCAACCGCCAGTACAAACTGCTCTCAGAACTGGCCGTTAAACTCTTCGGGTACACACTGATCTTCGTGATCATGGCGGCCCTCGCTATCTTCTCCATTGAGCAAGGTGCCCCAGGTGCCCTCATCAAAGATATCTGGACGGCGTACTGGTGGACTCTCGCAACACTGGCGACCGTGGGCTATGGCGACGTATACCCCGTGACCGTACCCGGTAGGGTTATTGCCGTGGTTGTCATGATTTACGGGGTTGGTCTGTTCGGCGTGATTACCGGTGCGCTTGCTACCTGGGTGATCGAAAAAATTAGCGGAGTTACTGAAGAAGATCACGCCGCAACGAAAGCCGATATTGAGGCACTTCACGCCGAAATCGCCGAGCTTAAGGCGATGCTCGCCATCCGTATGGGAGACGGCACGGTACATCATCCACCCGAAGAGCTCACCCAGGAATTTCTCGCCTCTCACCGCAATCTTGCCACTGATAACGAAGAAGACGATCACGAGCCCGAACAACCAATGGAACTGCTGGAAGAGACTAAGCAGACGCTCACGGTGATTCGTCAGAAGATCGCGGTGCGCCTGGGACGTGATTCAGATTAGAGCACACGTGAGCCGCTCGCGGAGTTAAATATACGGTTTAATAGGGGTATGAGCGAAAACCAGAATGCCCAGAACACGAACGTCACCGATGACTTCGAGCTGCCCGGCGTGCCCGATGCGTTCCAGCGGCTCTGGACACCGCATCGTACCGCTTATGTGAGCGGTGGGCAGCAGGATCATACTGAGAAAACCTGCCCATTCTGCACGGCTCCTTCGCGCAGCGATGAAGAATCGCTCATTGTTTATCGTGGAGAGCACGCCTTCGCTCTGCTCAATCTGTACCCCTATAACCCGGGGCATTTGCTCATCTGCCCGTACCGCCATATTCCTTTGTATGATCAGGCGAGTGAGGAAGAAACTCTCGAAATGGCACGCCTGACTCAGCGTGCGATGCGGGTTTTGCGCGAAGTTTCCCATAATGACGGGTTCAATATTGGCATGAATCAGGGCAAAGTCGGGGGAGCGGGTATAGCCGATCACCTGCATCAGCATATTCTTCCTCGCTGGAGCGGTGACACCAATTTTCTGCCCATTATTGCCCATACAAAAACTATGTCTCGAACCCTTGATGACATGCGCCAGATTATCGCGGACGGGTTCGCTCGCATGCCCGCATAGCCCCGCCTGAACGTTTCCGACAGTTATGTTACTTTGAGGGGCTATGAAACATTCACGTTAAGCCGCGTATGCAGGTATACTTCATGAGTGTTCCGAAGTCTTAACGCGACGTAAAAATACGCTCGTGACCTGCTCTTTAATCGCAAAATTGCTCTTGAAATCCTCCACACTCAACCATCATCTGGTACATTAATGCTTTTAGCGTGTGCATGTGGCAGGATAGAAATAGCAACATCACCGCTTGAAGCGCTCTTCCGGCTTCAACATTAACCGCATACCAACCACTCTCGAAAGCTGGTTTGTTGATGACAACATCCGCCGCTGGGTACAAGCGTACCCTCTTATCTCTCGCTCTCACGGGCTGCATTCTAGCTACGCCTGGATGCGTGGCATCTTCCCCTATGAGCCACAGCGGCGGAAATTCCACGGCCTCTGAGGACAACCGAAACTCCTATGACGACGCCAGCGGCAACCCGACGCCAACAGCAGAACCTTC
Organism: Rothia sp. HMSC058E10; assembly: GCF_001809415.1. Lineage (NCBI taxonomy): Bacteria > Bacillati > Actinomycetota > Actinomycetes > Micrococcales > Micrococcaceae > Rothia > Rothia sp. HMSC058E10. Next base: position 49,133 of record NZ_KV797619.1, read on the forward strand.
CCCCGCTAAGATCAAGCCCAGCGGGCCTGCACTCTTGCCCAGCGGCGCACAAGCACCCCTGACACCTAGTGAACAGAACCGTTATGACAACGGAGAATTTGTTGCGGCTACCGAAGAGCACCCCGCGTATAACGTTCACGAGCCTGAATTCGACCCTAAAGTCAAAGAACAGGGTATTGAAGGGCCAGAAACGTTGCTTAAACGTCTCGCAAAATTCCATGAGTATGAGATTCTTACGAACCACGAAATGACTGATGAAGAGTCGCTGCAATTCTTCACCAAAGACTATAAATTTACCGAGCGTCCTTCAACGTTTGACACCCGCACCCCCGAAGACCGCGGGGATACGCCCGAAGAGTCCATGAAGTTTGACGATATGACCTCGGCGGGATATTGGCCTGTGAACCCACTCTATAAGGTAGAGATTCTAAGCTCGGAAAAAGTCGGTTCTGGGGACTCTGCTGAATGGGTAGTGACGTATTCCTACAAACGCAACCGCTACGCCTGGTATAACGAGGAAAGCCTGCAAAACAACAAAATCTACCGCAACCGCGGTATGAACCGAGAAATGAAAGCCACGTTCGTCTATGTGAAGGGCGAAGGCTGGAAAATCAAAGAACTCGAAGTTTTGAAAAAGCTCTCCGTCTCACTCAGCAGCGACGAATTCTTCAAGAATGAGGAGTACTAGCCTCAGAGAAAAACGACAGCTCTATTCGCGTGTGAAAGGCAGGGTTACACTGAACGTATGAGGTACCCCAACCTGCTGGACTCAATTTTTAATGTTTCCACAGCAGCCGAACACGCACATGCCCTCATCTGGCGTGATGTGCACTGGCGTGAAAGGCAGCCTTTTCTGCGTCTTGAACCCGTGGTGTTGGCGGATGCCTCAGGCGGCACAAGCATAAAACCCAGCGGCGATGTTATGAGCGTTCCCGTGACTCCGGGTGCGTTTCTTGGACTCCGGCTCGCGCTGGACGGTGCTGGGAACCTCCAAAAGTTCTGCGCCGGATACACACGTGGCAATACAGAAACCGGGCAGATACAGCGTGTAGCGTGCCCACAGGGGAACCGCCTAGAGAGCGGGAAACAATGCGAATATTGCGCCGCACATGACGAGTTCACGGCTCTGCATACCGCGCATCTTTACGCGGGAACGCTGACCCCCGGAATGCGCGCCTACGCACAGCAACCCCACAGGCTTTATATCGCCACTTTTCCTGACGGAAGCTCTAAAGTCGGCACCAGCTCGCAACACTCAACACCGCGTCGTCTGGATGAGCAGGCTGTCGCCACCGCAACCTATATAGCCCAGGCGCCCGATGGGCTGCTGATTCGTGAAGCTGAGGATGCGGTAACTCGCATCGCCAATATTCCGCAGGTCAAACAGGTAGCGAGTAAATACCGGGCCTGGACTGAGCCGCTGCCCGGGGCTCAACTGCGGGCAGTGCATCAAAATACTGTGGATCGTGCGCGTGAGGCACTCACTGAATCTGGGCTATTAGCGCAGCTTACCGCCCTAGATGAATCCTGGGTTCCCTCCGCGGCAATGAACCGCCCTTACGCGGCGTTGCGTGCGCAAAATCCGGAACCACTCGACGCATTCCCTAGCATCCTCAAAACTCGCGAAGCCGGTTTCTTCTGCACCGGAGCCGCAGGAAAATTCGTGACCGCTCACGTTGGAGACCCGGATGCCGCCGTGCTGATCAACACCGCAGAACTCGCTAACTATGTGGTGGAACCGACGGATACTCTCAGCGCCGTCACGGTACAGACCTCGCTTTTCTAGGTCGTCGTGTTCAAAACTCTCTGAGGGAACTCGTACAGGGAAATCTCGTCGCATGCTTAGTGCTTATAGTCAGGGGAGCGGTATCCAGCCCGGTGTATAGCTGATGCTACGCTGCGAAGAACCCTCGCACAGGAATACACCACAAACGGTATAGAATGGTGAACATGTCAAAACCCCTAATTCGCCTTCTCGGACAGGGCATTCGCTACGCCAGCACACTACGAGGCGGCGGCTCAGCATTCCCCGGTCTCGTGATGGAAAAACTACACCCACGATTTGTTGCCGAAGAACTCGCCAAACTGCCCTATGGCGTCGTCGTCGTTTCGGGAACCAACGGCAAAACAACCACCACCAAAATGGCTGTGCAGCTCCTCGAAGCACAGGGGCTCAAAGTCTTCACCAACCGCACTGGATCAAACTTCGTGCGCGGTGTGGCGGCGGCACTGCTCGGAGCCATGGATCTTAGCGGCAAACTCGACGCAGACATTGCCGTACTAGAACTTGACGAAGCCCACGCCGTTCACTTCGTCAAAGCCGTCAAACCAAACTACGCATTGCTACTGAACGTGCTGCGAGACCAGCTCGACCGATTCGGCGAAATTGACACAACCCGCCGCATGCTCTCCACCGTAGCTGAAGCCACCACTGATACTGTGGTGCTCAACCGGGAAGACCCGCGCATCCTCTCGCTTGCGCAATCCGTAAAAACCGGAACAAACATCAGCTACTTTGGGCTCAACGAAACGCTGCGTTCCTTCTTCCCCTCAGACGACGAAATGCGCGCCGGAATCAATAACAACCGCGGCGAACTGCCCTCCGCAGACGTTACCCTCACCGCGTTCTCAGGTACCAGCGCAACCTTTGATCTCGCCGGTGAAACCTGCGAAGGAAACATCAACCTCTACGGTATTTACAATATCTACAACGCCGCAGGTGCCATTGCCCTCACCCGTGCGGTTCTGGGCGAAAAACTCAACAAACAAGCCCTTATCGACGAACTCGCTAAAATCACTCCGGCATTCGGTCGCGGCGAAACCCTCAACATCAATGGCCGCCCGCTGCAGCTTCTGCTTGTTAAGAACCCCAGCGGATTCCGCCTCTCACTCGCCAGCGCCAGCGCAGACGACTACGCTACCATGATCACCATCAACGACCAATACGCAGACGGCCGTGATGTCTCATGGCTATGGGACGTAGACTTCGACTCGCTGAGTGACACCGGCGTAGACATGGTCTCAGGGGTACGCGCCTGGGACATGGCGCTGCGCCTCGAACACGACGGTGTCCGAGTGGATGACGTCAACGAAAATCTCAGCGAAGCCCTCAGGAAATTCATCACCACCAGCGGTGACGCGCCCATGCGAATCTTCTGTACCTACACCGCAATGCTCGCCCTACGCGAAGAGCTCACCAAATTCACCGACGTCGAAAGGGTTTCGTAATGACCCACACCATTGCAGGAGAACCGGTTTCAAGCCCCAATAACGGCAAAACCCTGCGCATTCTTCAGCTATACCCCAAAGATATGAACATCTACGGGGACTGGGGAAACACCCTAGCGCTGGCACGCCGCGCACACGCCCACGGGTTCGACGTTGAAATTCTCGACTACAACCCCGGAGATACCTTCCCCGACGACGTCGATATTATTATCGGAGGCGGCGGCCAAGACTCCGGACAAACCGTAATTCAAGAAGACCTGCACGCCATAGGAGCCAAGCTCAAAAAGAATGCAGAAGAGGGCATGCCCATGCTCGTGATCTGCGGGCTCTACCAGCTCTTCGGCAAAGAATTCCGCACCCACGAAGGCGAAACCCTCAAAGGTATTAACATCTTTGATGCCTACACGGTTGGCGGCAACGAACGTCTGATTGGCAACATCGTTGAAGACTCACAAGAATTCGGCACCATCGTGGGATTTGAAAACCACTCGGGACTAACCTACCTCGGCGCAGGATGCAAGCCCTTGGCAACCGTGACCAAAGGCGTAGGGAACAACTCGACAGATCATCACGAAGGCGCTCGCGTGCACAACGTGGTGGGTACTTATCTGCACGGTTCGCTTCTGCCGAAGAACCCGAAGATTTCGGACTATCTGATTGAGGCGGCAGCACAACGTAAATATGGGGAGTTTACCCCTGAAAAAATTGATGATTCGATGGTCGAAAAAGCGCGCGCATCCGCTATGAAACGCCCCCGCTAGGGCAGGTACCCGCCACAACATCCAAACAAACCGCGGGGTGCACACCAGAACTTTGACGGTATGCACCCCGCGAAACGCAGGTATGAAACTATCCGAGAACCGCGCGAAACCGGTATAGTGTAAAAGTATTGTGACGTGGCAACAGGGCAAGTATGCCGCCACGGGCGAAGAAGAGACAAGGGAGATACGAATGTCGGGTCACTCTAAATGGGCCACTACAAAGCATAAGAAAGCCGCAATTGACGCTAAGCGCGCGAAGGCTTTCGCAAAATTCATTAAAGCTATTGAAGTTGCGGCTCGTATGGGCGGCGCAGATATTTCTGGTAACCCCGCACTCGATCTAGCCGTCTCTAAAGCAAAGAAAAACTCCGTACCCAACGACAACATTGACCGCGCTATTAAGCGTGGCGCTGGGCTCACCGGTGAAACCATCGATTACACCGAGATCCTATACGAAGCTCGCGGGCCCCAGGGCACCGCGCTCTACATCGAGTGCCTTACCGACAACCGTAACCGTGCGGCGTCAGATGTTCGCCTGGCAGTCACCCGTAACGGCGGCACCATGGCAGATCAAGGTTCGGTCGCCTTCCTCTTTGAACGCAAGGGCGTTGCCGAAGTTACCAAGACCGACGGTCTGACCGAAGACGATGTTCTTATGGCTGTGCTTGACGCAGGCGCCGAAGAAGTACTCGACGAAGGCGATGTCTTCACGGTTGTATCCGCTCCCACTGACCTGCCTGAAATCCGCAAAGCGCTGGATGAAGCGGAACTTGATTACAACAACGACGACCCCGTATTCCGCCCCACCATGCAGGTAGACCTCGACCTCGAAGGCGCTAAGAAATTCCTCAAACTTGCAGACGCCATCGAAGAACTCGACGACGTGCAGAACGTATACTCTAACGCCAACGTCTCTGCTGACGTCATGGAACAGCTAGAGGCAGAGTAAAAGCCTTTTAACCTCATGCCCGAGCACGGTTACAATGCGGTGCCAGACACCGGCATCGCAGCCACTCGGGCATGAACTATATACACAGCGCAGCCAGCGCAACAACGAAAGAGGACCATGAACGCATCTACGCAAGAAAACCATCCTCTTCGCAATGAGCCGCGCTCTGCTGGCGCCACCCGCATTATGGGTGTAGATCCGGGGCTTACCCGCTGTGGGCTTAGCATGATTGACATGACCGCCAACCGCAAAGCCAGCTTCATCAATGTGGGGATCGCGGGAACCGCCGCCGCTGAGCCTCTTGACGAGCGCATTCTGCGGATTTTTACCGTGACGCAAACCTGGCTTGATACCTATCAACCTGATGCTCTTGCTATTGAACGCATTTTTGCGCAGGAGCAGGTCAATACGGTGATTGGTACGGCCCATGCCTCTGGGGCGGTTATTTCTGCCGCAGCAGTACGCGGCATTCCGGTCTTCTTTCATACACCTTCTGAAGTAAAAGCCGCCGTTACCGGCTCGGGGCGTGCAGATAAAGCCTCAGTCGGTCGTATGGTTACCAAGATTTTGGGGCTGGAAAAAATTCCTAAGCCTGCTGATGCGGCAGACGCCTTAGCGATCGCAATCTGTCATGGTTGGCGCGGTGGCGGCATTGGTTCTGGCATTAATATGTCAGCGAATACGCAGACTCACCAGGGATCACGCCCCGTGCGCGCACAGCATGCAAAGCTGACGCCGGCACAGCGAATCTGGCTTGAAGCTGAGGCAAAGACACGACGCTAAACTTATATCGGAAATATTTTCGATAAAGATTGCTATAAACTGTACATTCAGAAAAATATTCTAATATACTGGATGATGGCACCCTCGTTGGCAGGGTCAAGGTAACAAGAGAGGGAAAAGATGATTGCGTCGTTAACGGGGCATGTAACCCATGTAGGGCTAGAGAGCGCAATTCTTGATGTCAATGGGTTTGGTATGCTCGTTCGGGCCACAGCACGTACCCTCTCAAATCTGCGCACGGGATCCACTGCAACCTTGTTGACCTCTATGATCGTGCGCGAAGACTCCATGACTCTCTACGGGTTTGCAGAACCTGCAGAGCGAGAGGTCTTTGAGATGATGCTTTCGGTTTCGGGGATTGGTCCGCGTATCGCCCTTGCCGTCTTGAGCGTGCATACTGCCACCGAGGTTGAGCGAGCCGTTGCAACCGGCGACGATAAAGCCTTTACCAAAGTGCCGGGGATCGGGCCGAAAAGTGCGCGGCGCATTGTGCTAGAACTGGCTGGTAAACTCATTTTGAGTGAAGGTCAGGCCGAAGAAAACGCTCCCGCCCAGGGCATCGCGTGGAAGCCCCAGGTTATGGATGCGCTCACCTCTTTAGGGTGGAGCGAAAAAGACGCAGATGCCGCAATCGACGCTTACGTGCAGCATAACCCAGATGCCGAAAAGGAAACCGTGGGCGTTGCTCTGCGAGGGGTACTTGCCTCTCTGGGAGCACAGAATACGGTGGGGCGGCATTAGCGGTACGCTATGTCGTGGATTAAGAAGACTTGGTGTTCTCTTCCATAAAGGACGATATTGTGACTCAGAATCCATACGATAACGCTACATCCGGCGGATACGCGCCAGGGCAGGTTCCTGGGCAACGTCTGGTTGCAATGGAAGAAGAACCTGAGGAGAAAATGATTGAGGCGGCGCTGCGCCCTAAGTCGCTTGACGACTTTGTAGGGCAAAAGCGTGTGCGTCAGCAGCTTTCCCTTGTACTCGAAGCCTCAAAAATGCGTGGGCGCAGTGCCGACCATGTGTTGCTTTCCGGTCCTCCCGGGCTGGGCAAAACTACCCTGGCAATGATTATTGCCGCTGAGATGAAGGCACCGCTTCGTATCACCTCCGGACCAGCAATTCAACATTCGGGTGATTTGGCTGCGATTCTGTCTTCACTCACACCGGGCGAGGTACTTTTTCTTGACGAAATACACCGTATGAGCCGCCCAGCAGAAGAAATGCTCTATATGGCGATGGAAGATTTCCGTGTGGATATTGTGGTTGGCAAAGGCGCCGGAGCAACTTCGATTCCACTTGAGCTTCCTCAATTTACGTTGGTGGGTGCCACAACCCGGGCAGGCCTGCTTCCCGGTCCGCTGCGTGACCGTTTTGGTTTTACCGGGCACCTTGAGTTCTATTCTGTGCCCGAGTTAGAACTTGTACTTCGCCGAAGCGCCGGTTTGATGGATATGCGTATCACGAGTGAAGGATATGCCGAGATCGCCGGTCGTTCGCGCGGAACCCCGCGTATTGCAAACCGTTTGCTGCGCCGTGTGCGAGACTGGGCGCTCGTCAATGATGTTCATGATATTAACTCTCATGATGCCGCGACCGCCCTTGATATGTATGAGGTGGATGCGCGCGGCCTCGACCGTCTAGATCGCGCCGTTTTAGAGTCTCTTATCCACAAATTCGGTGGGGGACCGGTGGGTCTTTCAACTCTTGCTATTGCGGTGGGGGAAGAAACCGAGACTGTAGAAACTGTCGCTGAACCTTATCTGGTGCGTGAGGGTCTCATTGGTCGCACTCCGCGCGGGCGCGTAGCACTGCCTGCCGCCTGGGAGCATTTGGGGCTTGAGGCACCTGAAATTAGCCTCTAGTACTCGCTGTTGCTCAGCGAGATCGGAGACTAGGTACAGGCACTGTCTTTGTCGGGATATACCTTTGTGTGGGGTATAAGCTAAAAGTGGTGCGTTAGCTATCCGCATAAAAGGTGCCCGAGCATTGTCAAAACGGCGAATAATGCTTGAGAAAATCTACACGCAGATCATGAAACGAGTAGGGAAACACAACCCTCTCGCGTAGGATGGATAGGTAGTGCACAGATAAAACGTCAAAATATCCGTAGGAATTACCAACCTGCGGCGGTGGGCTTGCGCCTACGGAGAGGAAACATATGGACGTCAATTCGCTTATGATGATTCTTGTCGTCGTCTTTGCTGGGTTTTTAATTTACAGCAGTTTTAGGCGGCAGAAGCGTCAGTTCCAAGCGCTGCGGGATATGATCGCTTCGCTTAAACCCGGGGACGAAGTCATGACACGTGGGGGTCTATACGGCAAAATTGTCTCCGTTGATGCTGAGGCGCAGAAAGCCAAACTTGAGATTGCTCAAGGCACCGTCATCACCATTAACCCACACTCGATTGCGCAGGTTATTACGGCTGCTGAAGATTCTGCCGAAGGTGCTGGCGCATCCGAAGAAACAAGCTCTGACGTTTCAGAGACCAAAGAATAACTGGTCAAGGAGTTTCGCCGCTAAAAGGGGGAGCTCCTTATCTCATGCACATAAGAATATCTAGAACATAGAACTAGTAAGGGGCACATATGGCTAGGCGTTCACCGCTTGCAGCCGCGCGAGGCGCCCTCGTCTCGATGGTTTTGCTCATGATCCTTATGGCCGCTGGTATTTTCGGTACCACGCAAGCCGGTGGGTCGTGGGGAGCAAAACTAGCACTTGATTTATCTGGTGGTACCCAGATGATCCTCTCACCCAAAGTGAACGGGTCGAACGACACCAACGTTAGCCAGGAGCAGCTGAAACAGGCCGTTGAAATTATTCGTCAGCGCGTTGACGGTGCAGGCGTTTCGGAGGCAGAAGTTACAACGTCTTTCGGCTCCGGAAACAACGTTGTGGTTTCGGTTCCTGGAAATATCAGCCCAGAAACCCGTGAGCTTATTCAGGCATCCGCCAACATGACCTTCCGCGCGGTGCTGCAATCCTCATCGCCCGGTACAGCAGTACCTGAGGAATCACGCACTCCTGACGATAAACTCCCAAAGCCTACCGCAGAGCCACAGGAGGATAACGGTTCAGATACCAACTGGATTACTCCCGAGCTTTATAAAGAGTTTGAGGCTAAAGATTGCTCCGCGGGCAATAATGAAGATGCGGAAGCGGCAGACCCCAAGAAAGCTATCGTGGCGTGCTCTACCGATGGCAACGAGAAATTCATTTTGGGCCCGGTAGAACTCAACGGTAACGATATTTCGACGGCAAGTCACTCGCAAGAAACTAGCGGGCAGGGCATTAACACCGGTCGCTGGACCGTGAATATTGAGTTCAACGACTCGGCCCGTGAAACTTTTAAGAAAGTGACGACTCGTCTGAACGCTATTCGCGGTCAGAGCCCGAACGATCCCCGCAGCCGCTTTGCTATTATGCTCGACGGTAAGGTTTTGTCATCGCCAGTCTCGCAGGCGGTTATTGCAGACGGCAAGCCGCAGATTACCGGTAACTTCTCAGAGCAGGAAGCTAAGAATCTTGCCGATCAGCTGAAGTACGGTGCTCTCCCGATTAGCTTCTCTATTCAATCAGAGCAGCAGATCTCTGCAACTTTGGGCGCAGAACAGCTTAAAGTGGGTATTCTGACCGGTCTGATTGGTCTGCTTTTAGTCTTTGTGTACTCACTGTTCCAGTACCGTCTGCTCGGGTTTGTGACAATGGCTTCTTTGGTGGTCGCGGGCATTATCTCGTATGAAGCCATTGTGCTTTTGGGATGGGCCCTAAACTATCGCCTCTCCCTGGCGGGTGTTGCCGGTTTGATTGTGGCAATTGGTGCGACGGCAGACTCCTTCATTGTGTACTTCGAGCGTATTCGTGATGAAATTCGTGCCGGACGTACAATACCGGCGGCTGTCAGTCACGGGTGGAAGCGCGCGTCCCGAACTATCCTGGCTTCTAAGGCTGTGAACCTTCTGGCGGCAGTAGTGCTGTACGTGGTGTCGGTTGGTTCGGTGAAGGGCTTCGCATTTACCTTGGGTCTTACCGCGATCGCAGACCTGATTGTGGTGTATCTCTTCACCCACCCCGCGCTTACTCTGCTTGCAAATACACGATACTTTGGCGAGGGGCACCGCCATTCCGGGCTTTCACCGGAATCCTTGGGGGCAGCACCCCTATACCGAGGCGCCGGTCGTTTCCGCTCGTCAAAGGAACCTACCCTAAGTATTGCGGAGCGTCGACGTGCTGAGCGCGCCGCCACTGCTGAAGAAGCAACAAATGATGAGAAGGAGGCGTAATCATGGCTGCTGAAGTTAAGCCTAATGTTTTTGCGCGCTTCGGTAATGACTTGCACTCGGGTGCTCGGTCTTATCCTTTCATCGGCAAGCGCCGCCTCTGGCTCTTACTTGCGGTTCTGTTGATGGTGGTATCTGTTGCCATACCGCTTGTAAGCGGTGGATTTAACCTGGGTATTGATTTCCGTGGCGGCTCGGAATTTGTGGTATCTCGAACCACCCACACTGAGGTATCTGAGGGCGAAAACGCCGTGAAAGAGCATGCACCCTCGGCATCGGATGTGCGTGTTACAAATATTGCCCCCGGAACTATCCGAGCTCAAATGAGCAAGCTCTCTGATAACGAAACCCTCAGTGTTAAGAAAGCTCTGCAAGATGCTTATGGTGTGAGCGAGAACGACGTAACCTCTTCTTACGTTGGTCCTACCTGGGGCGAAGATGTAACTCGCCAGGCATTCTTCGGGTTGATAGTGTTCGTGATCCTTGCACTGATCGGCATGGCGTTCTATTTCCGCACGTGGAAGATGTCGCTGGCCTCTATAGCCGGGTTGCTTTTTACCGTAGTTGTTACGGTAGGAATTTACGCGGCTCTCGGATTCGAGATTACCCCGAGTGCGATCATCGGTTTTTTGACGATCTTGAGCTACTCACTGTACGACTCGGTGGTGGTTTTCGATAAGATCCGTGAGAACACCGAGGATGCTTTCTCCCGTAAAGACAGGACATTTGCGGAAGACATTAACCTTGCGGTGAACCAGACGCTAGTGCGTTCAATTAACACCGCTATTGTTGGTGTTCTTCCGGTGGGTTCGATCCTCTTTATCGGCGCGTTTATGCTGGGCGCCGGTACTCTGCAAGATCTCTCACTGTCATTGTTCGTCGGTATTCTGGTCGGCATGGTCGGTACACTCTTCGTATCGGCGCCGCTTTATGGAACCCTACGTTTGGGCGAGCGGAAGATTCTCGCCCACACACGTAAGGTTGAGGAATACCGCGCGAGTGGTCAGGCAGAGGCGGATGCCGCATCTGAGGATGACGATGATAAACTGCGTAAACGCCGTAAACCGAGTTTTGAAGTCAACGTTATAAACGCAGACCAATAACTTGACTGGGGCATATAAGTGAATAATCATAGGGGGCGTTCTCACAAGAGCGCCCCCTATGGTTTATGTAACACCTACAATAAATCTTGAAAGTTTCACTACATGAGTTTGCCGCATTTGCACAACAGTGAGTAGGATAAATAAACACATGAGAGTCTCACTCAAGATATCGTGATATCGCAGGTTTTATGGTGATGCGTGGGTCGACGATGATTCTCAATACGTGGAGGGCACGAGGAAGAAGGCAGAAAGATGAGCGCAGCAGGATCTCCCGTAATCCCCGATAACGAAGGCGGCATGCAGACGCAGCCGCCTAAGAAAATTGTGCGTGGCTCTCACCGTGTGATGGCGGCATCCGGACGTGTGCCTAACCGTTTGGTTTTTGGTCGCCGCATGCTTTCAACATCTGGGGGAGCCAATGAAAGCGCATCCGTACGTTTCTCACCGCTTTTAGCGCCTGTTGTACGCGCCGTGCGGAAATATCACCCCGATGAAGATATTCAAGTTCTGCAGCGTGCCTTTGAAATAGCGAATAAATATCACGAAGGTCAAAAGCGTAAAAGTGGCGATCCGTATATTACCCACCCCGTTGCCGTGACCGCGATTCTTGCTGAAATGGGCGCGACCGGTCCTGTCTTGGCAGCGGGGCTTCTGCATGACACAGTCGAAGACACCGAATACACCATGGAAGAGCTCACAGAGGAGTTCGGCGAAGAGGTTGCTTACCTTGTTGATGGTGTGACAAAGCTCGACAAAATGACCTATGGCGAGCACGCATCCATCGAGACTATTCGCAAACTCGTGCTATCGATGAGTAAAGATATTCGCGTGCTTCTTATCAAACTTGCCGATCGTCTGCACAATGCACGTACTTGGCGTTTTGTAGCTGCAGGGTCGGCGGCGCGGAAAGCTGAAGAAACTCTTAAAATTTATGCTCCGCTGGCCCATCGCTTGGGACTCAACACCATCAAGTGGGAGCTTGAGGACCTGTCATTTGCCGCGATGAGCCCCGAAATATATGCCGAAATTGTGCGTATGGTGGGGGAGCGTACCCCTAAACTTGAAAAATTTCTTGATGAATCACGCAGCAAGATTACAGAGCGTTTAGACTCGGTGGGGCTTGAGGCTACGGTGACGGGCCGCCCGAAGCATTACTATTCCATTCATCAAAAAATGAAAACCAAAGGGCGTAGTTTTGACGAGATTAACGATATTCTCGCGGTGCGCATTATGGTCGAAACGGATGAACAATGTTACACCGTTTTAGGGCATATACTTTCACTCTGGCCTGCTATGCCGGGGCGTTTCAAAGATTATATTAAGAATCCTAAAAATAACAATTATCAATCATTACATTTGACGGTTTATGGGCCGGGTAATTTACCGTTGGAAATTCAAATCCGCACCTATAAGATGCATGAGGAAGCGGAATACGGTGTTGCCGCGCACTGGCGATATAAAGCGGCTTCGCGGGGTGAGAAAATAACCCAGCAGAAACACGAGCCGGGGGCGCATACCTCTGCCATGAATGTGGGGATTTTGCAGTCTATTGCCGAAATCTCCAATTCCAACCCTGAGTCAGATAAATTCTATGAGTCTTTGGCAGAAACTCTCGATACCGATGAAATCGTGGTGCTCACCCCCGACGGTGAAGCAATTGCTCTTCCCGCCGGGTCAACTCCTGTGGATTTCGCTTATGCTATTCACTCTGAAGTGGGGGATCGTACCGTTGGCGCTAAGGTGAATGGGCGCCTAGTGCCACTTCATACAGTGCTGCCTACGGGTTCAACAGTCGAAATTACGACCACCAAAAATGAGGACGCTGGCCCCAGCGAGGACTGGCTCAAATTCGTGCGTTCATCGCGAGCGCGAACAAAGATTCGTCAGCATTTCGCAAAAGAACGCCGTCTTGAGGCGCTGGATCGCGGGCGTGAAGCTCTCACTAAGAGCATGCGCAATAATGAGCTGCCGCTGCAGAAGATGATGAGCCCAGAGCTCATGACGCAGGTAGCTCAACAGCTGCACAAGAATGACGTTGCAACGCTGTACCGAGCAATTGGTGAGAACGAAATATCGCCAAAGCAGGTGATTGACTCTCTTGTCGAGCTCTATAATGGCGACCAGATTGAAGAATCTGAGGTTGAGGTTAGCGACTTTGATGAGACCCTGCTTAAGCAGACTCACCGTGCTGTCAGCGATAACGGCGTGGTCGTTCCAGGTGCTGAGGGCGTGCTGACGAAGATTGCGCGATGCTGCACACCGGTTCCGCCCGATGACATTATTGGCATGGTGACTCGGTATAACGGTATTTCAGTACATAGGCGCGACTGCCCCAATATGCGTAATGCTGATGAGGAACCCCGTATTACCACGGTGGAGTGGGCTTCCTCACCTGATGCCATGTACCGCGTGCAGATTCAGGTGGAGGGTCTGGACCGTAAGGGTCTGCTCAGCGACCTCATCCGAGCTATTTCAGAGGCCGGAGTAAGTATTCTGGATGCGCGCGTGCACACCTCTGAGGATCGTACTGTCATCGACCGGTTTGCGGTTGAGCTAGGGGACAGGTTTATGCTGGAGCATGTCTTGAACGTTGTGCGCAACGTTGCGGGCGTCTATAAGGCGTATCGTCTCACCGGTGCCAAGCCAGCGGCTGCATAGTCTTACAGTAGGTGCGTGAAAATATCTGCTCAGAGTGTGTAAAGCGTGTAAGCAGGGCATAGCTTGGCAGATAAACACAAAAATTCCGGGGTCTCCCGATTGGGAACACCCCGGAATTTTTGTACCTTCGTAAGAAAGGAAGGAACAAGCTTTAGGCGTTGAAACCTTCAAGGGTTGCCGCCCAGGCGCGGCGCGCCTCCAAAGCCTCCTGCGCCTTGGCGATCTTCTTAGCATCGCCGGAGGCCTGTGCTGCCTGTAGCTCAGACTCAAGCTCGGCGAGCGAATCCTGGATCTGGGTGAGCAGCGAGTTTGCGCGGGCTGCCTTAGCGGGATCGTTCTTCTTCCATTTAGCGGCTTCTGCACCGTTGATTTCATCCTGAATCTTACGAAGTTCAGAATCTATACGGCGCAAATCTGCGCGCGGAACTCGACCGGCTGCATCCCAACGATCAAGGATCTTCTCAAAAGCCTTTTTAGCGGCAGAAATGTCGGTTACCGGCAACAGGGCGCGAGCTTCAACTAGCAGAGCCTCTTTAACCTTGAGATTCTCGGCATATGCTTCGTCCTGTTGTGCTTCGGCGGCGTTGCGGGCATCAAAGAAGACATCCTGAGCGGCACGGAAACGCGCCCACAGTTTATCGTCCTCACGGCGAGAACCGCGCGGAACTTCCTTCCAAGCACGCATCAACTTGCCGTATTCACGTGAGGTCTCAGACCAATCGGTTGAAGAAGACAGCTGTTCAGCGCGAGCGATCAGCTCTTCCTTCGCGCGTTTGATGCGGGCGTTACGGTCGTCAAGCTGCGAGAAATGCGCCCGACGGTTGCGGTCGAAGGTGGTGCGGGCGGCGCGGAATCGTTTCCACAGCTCGTCTTCAACTGATTTCGCCAAATGAATTTCACGCTGGGCTTGTTTCCACGCATCGAAGAGTTCGTTCATACGGGCGTGAGAATTCTTCCAATGGATTTTCTCAACATCCTGAGCCGCAATCTGCTCAGCCTCAGCAACGATCTCTTCGCGCGCCGCCAGAGCACGTTCACGGTTCTCGGCACGTTCCTGCTGCTGAGCCTCGCCCAGCTTAATAATGCGTTCGTTCAATGCGGACAGGCGCTCCTGCAAGCTTGCGTAATCGCCCACCATATTGCGCACACCAATTTGCGCACCGATGGAGGTGATACCCTTTTGCAGATCTGCCGCCGGGGAATTATTCTCGACACGCGATTCGAGCAGAGAGACCTGTGCCTCAACGTTCTCGAACTTGCGGGCGAAATATGCCAGAGCTTCTTCTTCGGAGGCACCGGGCAACTGCCCTACGGCGTACTCTTCACCCTCAACAATCACAAAAACATGACCGTCATCGGATACACGACCAAACTTACGTGCCTGCTCAAGGTTTACCTGGGTGTCGTCGGATTTAATAGTCACCGCTATAACTCTCATTCACTAGGGGCATGAAAAACCAATCGGAAGAATAGGCTCTATGTCATGCCGGGGAAACGTCTCATGGCTATAGGTCGAAACATATAGCGCATCTATACAGCATAGCGGGTGTATACAGTTTATACATCCTATAGCGGCATGTGACGCGCCAGAATAGGCGCGAAGTTTTGCGGTTCGCTGTGGGCGCATCCTTGCTATGATTAAAAGGCTGTGCGCGTCACATAATATGGCGCACATCTGATACCACGATTTCAAGGAGAGAAGCATATGGCTCGTAAGGCATCGCTGTCTGGTTTTCCGGAGTATTTACCAGCTGAACGACTTGTTGAGAACCATGTTCTTGACACTCTGCGTAAGACCTTCGAGCTTCACGGTTTTTCTTCGATTGAGACCCGTTCGGTTGAGACTATTGAGCAGCTTCTTCGCAAGGGTGATATTGATAAGGAAGTTTACTCGGTCTCCCGCCTGCTGGATGATAACGCCACTAAAGCTAAAGAAAAACTTGCTCTGCATTTCGATCTGACCGTGCCTTTCGCGCGGTACGTCGTTGAAAACGCCGGGTATCTGAATTTCCCATTCTCTCGCTACCAGATTCAGAAAGTTTGGCGCGGCGAGCGCCCACAAGAAGGGCGTGCACGTGAGTTTACCCAGGCTGATATTGATGTTGTGGGTGATGGTGAACTGCCTTTCCGCTATGACGTGACCCTCGCTCTCGTTGTCGTGGATGCACTCTCAAAACTTCCTATTCCCGATTTCAAACTTCGGGTGAACAACCGCAAGCTTGCTGAGGGCTTTTATCTTGGGCTGGGACTTACCGATACAGCCGCGGTGCTGCGTTCCATTGACAAACTTGAAAAAATTGGCGCGGATGCGGTGGCGCAGGAACTTCAGCGTGAGGTTGGCGCCTCTGAAGAGCAGGCTCAGGCAGCCCTAGAGCTTGCGCAGATTCGTACCGAGGATTCATCTTTTGCGGCTCAGGTCCGTGAACTCGCTGAGCGGTACAAGGTTGGGCATGAACTTCTTGATCGAGGTGTTACAGAGCTTGCCGAAGTTATCGATGAGGCTGCCCGCCGCGCTCCCGGAAAAGTTCTTGCCGATCTATCTATCGCACGCGGGCTGGATTATTACACCGGTACTGTCTATGAGACTGTGCTTGTGGGACATGAATCTTTGGGGTCGATTTGCTCGGGCGGTCGGTACGAGTCGCTGGCCTCGAACGGGAAGAAAACCTATCCCGGAGTCGGGCTGTCAATTGGGGTAACCCGCTTGGTGGCGCGCATCCTCTCGCAGGGGTTTGCGCAGGCTACCCGTAAGGTTCCCTCTGCGGTATTTATCGCCCTCACTAATGATGAAGGCTGGTCTGCCGCTAACGATGTTGCTGATGCACTCCGGTCGCGTGGTATCGCCTGTGAAGTTTCGGCGAATGCAGCCAAATTCGGTAAGCAAATCAAATATGCTGAAAAACGCGGTATTCCCTTCGTATGGTTTATTTCGACGGAGGATGACGGCAAGCTGGCGCACGAGGTCAAGGATATCCGTTCGGGGGAACAAGTTGCTGCGGACCCCGCGAGCTGGATGCCGCCAGAAGAAGACCTGAACGTGCGTGTAGTGCCTGCCGAGAGCATCAGCTCATAAAATATTGAGGGTGTCGCCACACTATAGTGAGTGGCGGCATTACAATGGGACAATGCGCACGCAGTGTGCGTATCTTAAAAATCAAGCGCATGCACCCGGCTACTGTCTATAGTCGTGAGGTGCCTGCAATGAAAGGAATGCAGTGCTTCGCACCCATACCAATGGCGAGCTCACCGCCGCCAACATCGGAGAAACCGTAACCCTCACCGGCTGGGTAGCTCGTCGTCGTGACCACGGCGGCGTAGCTTTCGTCGATTTGCGTGATCGCGCGGGCGTTACCCAGTGCGTGTTCCATAACGAAGATGATTTTGAACACCTACGCAATGAATACGTTCTGCGTGTAACCGGTCAGGTGACCAAGCGCCCTGAGGGAAATGAAAACCCGAATCTTGCAACCGGTGAAATTGAGGTTGAAGTTTCTGCGGTCGAGGTTCTCAATACTGCGGCACCGCTTCCATTCCAGATTGACGAGCATGTTGAGGTTGGTGAAGAGGCGCGTCTGCGCTACCGTTACCTCGATCTTCGCCGCCCCGAACCCGCTCGCATCATGCGCCTGCGTTCCGACGCTAACCGCGCGGCACGCAACCTGCTTGCTGATGACGGTTATCTAGAGATTGAAACCCCCACTCTTACCCGATCAACGCCCGAAGGTGCCCGTGACTTCCTGGTTCCTGCGCGTTTGGCACCTGGTTCTTGGTATGCGTTGCCGCAGTCACCTCAGCTGTTTAAACAGCTCCTGCAGGTGGGCGGCATTGAAAAGTACTACCAGATTGCCCGATGCTACCGCGATGAGGACTTCCGCGCGGACCGTCAGCCTGAGTTCACTCAGCTCGATATTGAGGCATCCTTCGTAGATCAGGATGACATTATTGACCTAGGCGAACGCATTGTCGAGGCTGTCTGGAACCTGATTGATGTGCATATTCCCCGTCCTATTCGCCGTATGACCTATACCGAAGCGATGGAGAAATACGGTACCGACAAGCCAGATCTGCGTTTTGGTCTTGAGTTGACCGAACTTACCGATTACTTTGCCAACACCACTTTCCGTGTGTTTAAGGCTCCCTACGTGGGTGCCGTGGTGATGCCTGGCGGTGCTTCTCAGCCGCGCCGCACCCTGGATGCATGGCAGGAATGGGCAAAGCAGCGCGGTGCGAAAGGTCTGGCCTATGTACTCGTGCAGGAAGACGGCGAACTGACTGGTCCTGTTGCGAAGAACATCACCGATGAGGAACGTGCAGGTCTTGCTGCAGCAACCGGTGCCAACCCCGGGGACTGCATCTTCTTCGCCGCCGGTGAAGCTAAACAGGCGCGTGCTCTGCTAGGCGCTGCCCGTGTTGAGATCGGCCACCGTACCGGCCTTATCAAGGACGGCGAGTGGTCGTTCCTGTGGGTAGTAGATGCGCCTCTCTTCGAGTCTGCCGCAGAGGCCACCGAGTCAGGAGATGTCGCGCTGGGGCACTCAGCATGGACTGCCGTGCACCACGCCTTTACGGCGCCAAAACCCGAGTTTTTGGATACCTTCGACAAGGACCCCGGTTCGGCGCTGGCATACGCCTACGATATTGTCTGCAATGGTAACGAGATCGGTGGCGGTTCTATCCGTATCCACCGCCGTGACGTGCAGGAACGTGTTTTTGCGGTCATGGGAATTGGCGAGGAAGAAGCACAGGAGAAGTTCGGCTTCTTGCTGGACGCCTTCAAGTACGGCGCACCTCCGATGGGCGGTATCGCATTCGGATGGGATCGCATTATCTCGCTTCTTGCGAGGGTAGATTCAATTCGCGAGGTTATTGCCTTCCCGAAGACCGGTAACGGCTATGACCCGCTGACTGCCGCACCCGCGCCGATCACGCCGCAGCAGCGCAAGGAAGCAGGCGTTGATTTCAAGCCGAAGAAGAAGGATGAAGACGAGAAGTAGTTCTTACTTGAAAATTCCTGCGTGTGAGCGCTGAGAGGAAAGCGGGCTGTAGATACACCAAGGTGTATATGCAGCCCGCTTTCGTCGTTTCGGCGCGCATTCGTGTATGGGTTAGCTATTCTGGAAAGAGTCCCCGTACGAAAGGCATGAACCTATGCGCATCCTCATGACAGGCGCCAGTGGCAGCGGCAAAACCACATTTGCCGGAAGACTTGGTGCGATTTTAGGCATACCGCATACCGAAATGGATTCTTTGCACTGGGGCGAGAACTGGACGCCCCGCCCCAGTTTTGAAGCAGAGGTGGATGAGCTCGCGGCGCAGGATTCGTGGATTACAGAATGGCAGTATTCGCAGGTACGTGAGCGTCTTCTAGAGCGTGCTGATACCGTCATTTACCTGCATTATCCGAGATGGTTTGTTGAGCAGCGGGTTATTCGAAGAACCCTGCACCGAGCAGTGACTCGTGAAGAACTTTGGGCCGGAAATACTGAGCCGCCTCTGTGGAGCGTTTTTACCGACCCCGAAAATATGATTCGCTACACCTGGAGCAGCTACCCTAAATATGCGCCTCTTATAGCCGAAGCACGTAGGAAACACCCTGACAAACGATATATCGAATTCCGAACACCCCGTGAAGCAGAGAAATTTCTGCAAGCGGTACAGCTTCGCGGAAGTATCTGAACGTCTTATAAACATCGAAAGGCAGAGCATACCCATGCGAGTTATTTTGCAGCGTGTAAGCCGCGCATCCGTGCGTGTGGAGAATAAAATCGTTGGGGCGATTGAAGAAACCGGGTATCTTGTACTCGTCGGTATTACCCATGAGGACGGCGAGGCCCAACTGGCGAAAATGGCGGATAAGACCGCTAACCTGCGCCTTTTTGATGGCGAAAAATCCGCGCTTGAGGTTGATGCGCCCGTTCTCGCCGTTAGTCAATTCACGCTCTACGGAGATGCGAAAAAAGGCAGGCGCCCGTCGTGGTCGAAAGCGGCTCCGGGCGCTGTCAGCGAGCCGATTTTTGAGGCTTTTGTCCAGAAGCTCCGCGCTATCGGGCTCCGTGTTGAAACAGGAGTTTTCGGCGCCGATATGCAGGTTGAACTCGTTAATGACGGGCCGGTAACCCTCATTCTCGATAGCGAAACCCTCTAGATACCGCATGTACGCACGGTAGAGTTGAAACATGGCAGATTCGCTTTTTGACCTTGACCTTCCAGACGACGAAGATCGCGTAAAATTTACGTCCGCACCGTCTTCACGTACCGCATCCCAAGCGCCCTTGGCAGTACGTATGCGCCCGCGTCACGTCGATGAAGTTTTTGGACAAGCCCATCTGCTGACCCCAGGGTCTCCACTTCGTGTGCTTGCCGGTGCCGATAAGTCTGGACCAGCAGGACCTTCGTCTGTTATTTTGTACGGCCCTCCCGGCACCGGGAAAACCACATTGGCGCATGTCATCGCACGTGCGCCGGGGCGTAAATTCGTCGAACTTTCCGCTATCACCGCCGGAGTTAAAGACGTTCGCGCCGTTATGGACCAAGCACTTTTAGACCGTGACATGTACGGCACCACAACAGTGCTTTTTCTTGACGAGATTCACCGGTTTACAAAGGCTCAACAAGATGCGCTGCTGCCCGGAGTCGAAAACCGCTGGGTTATTCTTGTGGCGGCAACGACGGAAAACCCCTCGTTCAGCGTGATTTCGCCTCTTCTTTCACGTTCACTTTTGCTTCGAGTGCATTCTTTGGAGCCAGCCGATATTGAGTCTTTAATTAACCGAGCGCTCGAAGACCCCCGCGGGTTCAAGGGTGCTGCTGTGATTGATGAAGATGCTCGTGCCCACCTTGCCGCAGTCTCCGGTGGCGATGCACGCCGCTCGCTGACTTCTTTAGAAGCGGCCGCCGCCATAGCCTTCAGCGAGCATGAACAGGTCGAATCCCCGGACGAGAACGCGGAATCTGGGGGAGAGGTAAACCCTAGAGAACCCGTGCGCATTACTCTGGCCCATGCCCAGGAAGCCGTTGACCGTGCTGCCGTTCGCTACGATAAAGGCGGCGATCAGCACTACGACGTGATTAGCGCCTTCATCAAATCCATACGCGGTTCCGATGCTGATGCCGCCGTCCACTATCTAGCGCGCATGCTCGAAGGCGGCGAAGACCCACGCTTTGTGGCGCGGCGCATTATGATTGCGGCGAGTGAAGATATCGGTCTTGCCGATCCGCAGGCGCTTCAAGTAGCGACCGCCGCCGCCCAGTCGGTGGCGTTGGTCGGCATGCCAGAGGCGCGTATTATTCTGTCGCAGGCGGTGATCTACTGTGCCTTAGCGCCCAAATCAAATGCGGCATATGTGGCTATTAATAAGGCAATAGCGGATGTACGATCTGGGCTTTCGGGGCAGGTTCCAGCTCATCTTCGAGACGCCCACTATGCGGCCGCCGCCAATTTGGGACACGGCGACGGATATATTTATGCGCACGATGAGCCGGGGCATGTAGCGGCTCAACAGTATTTGCCGGATACCTTGCGGGATAAGGTCTACTACGAGCCGACGCCATACGGATTTGAACGAACCCTGGCTGAACGGCGCGAGCGTATCCGAG
This sequence comes from Rothia sp. HMSC058E10, assembly GCF_001809415.1. Taxonomy (NCBI): domain Bacteria; kingdom Bacillati; phylum Actinomycetota; class Actinomycetes; order Micrococcales; family Micrococcaceae; genus Rothia; species Rothia sp. HMSC058E10. Next base: position 70,492 of record NZ_KV797619.1, read on the forward strand.
AAATTCTGAATCGAGCCGATAGCTAACCGAACAGAAAAGCGGTATGCACCACCTCGGCCGTGGTGTATACCGCTAGAGTGAGATGTGATAGATAAACTCCGAATGCGCACCAGACCCTTATGAGCCCGGAAGTCGGTCGCACATCCGGTGTACTGCCTTTATTCTATGACATGGTAAAGATTCGGTAAAGGAACTTCTGTCATAAAGTTTTGAGGGAGTGTCATAATGTGTTCTTGCGCATGGTTGAGAACACAAAATTTGTGCGGTACTCAGCTAGATTCTGAATGCGAACCACGGTAGACTTGATGGGTCTGGCAGTCTCGTTATATCTACTATATAGCGCAGTATATTGTGTTTTGGTTTAGGAATAACGCTGACGTAGTGCTGGGGTACTCTGCCCCAAACTCTCCGCCCCACCACCCGGTGCGGGTAAACCGAGGAGGCCAGCTCCAAAAAGATAAGAGCCCTTAGCGTGAATACATGAGGGTTCTGCACTATGAAAGGTAATTGTGGCTAAAAATAACCGCACCCGCCGTACCGTGCGTCAGTCCCGTGCTTTGGGCATCGCACTGACCCCGAAGGCAGAAAAGTACCTTGAGCGCCGTCCTTATGGCCCCGGTCAGCATGGTCGTGCCCGCAAGAAGGCTGATTCTAACTACGCTACCCAGCTGAAGGAAAAGCAGCGTCTGCGCGCTCAGTACAACATTCGTGAGGCACAGATGCGCCGCGCATACCTTGAAGCAAAGCGTGTCGAGGGTCAGACCGGTAAGAACCTGGTTGAGCACCTTGAGACCCGTCTTGACGCTCTGGTTCTGCGTTCGGGCTTTGCTCGCACCATTGCACAGGCTCGTCAGATGGTTGTACACCGTCACATTATGGTTGACGGTGTGCGCGTGGATCGTCCTTCGTTCCGCGTCAAGCCCGGTCAGCTGATTCACGTTCACCCGAAGTCTGAGAAGACCACTCCTTTCCAGGTCGCAGCTGCGGGCGAGAACCAGGCAGTTCTGCCTGAGGTTCCGGCATACCTGAACGTCGAAATCGAGAAGCTGCACGCTAAGCTCGAACGAGCCCCCAAGCGCGAAGAGATCCCTGTGGTCTGCGATGAGCAGCTGGTTGTTGAGTACTACTCACGCCTAGCATAATCTCGAATTTTCGAGAAGGTAACCCCTACCTACGGTTCGGCTGTAGGAGGGGTTATTTTTATTGCATGATGTCTTGTGAGCTATTACCGGTTTAATAGACGGTACAACATTTATTGAAGGTGTTTACTTGCTTCGGAACCCAAAATTCAGGTCGGTGGTGTATGACTAAACCTGAGGATTATTCCTTGATGTTGCATCTTATGCATGTCTTATAGAGTTTGATGAGGGTAATAAACGTGGAATCTGAACTGTAACGAGATACCGCAGTAAGTGTAAATTTTTTATAAAACCCCTGGTAGAGCTGTATATTTTGACGACAAGCGGCGTTCAAAATGGGCATGCACAAGGTTTTTCATTTATGATGGAGTAAGCCGTGGGTACGGTTTTTCTGTGTGCTCGCTTCAAAACTTGTTTCTCGCGGGCGCTCACTGTGTTTTACTGGTTGATATAGGAAAGAGGTCGTGATGAGTGGTGGAGACATTGCAGGTCTGATAGCTGCTGGTGTTTTCGCAATTCTTGTGGCGTTACTTGCTTTACCTATTATTCGCCTGACTAAAGTTTTCGATGAACTTATCGTGACCATTCGTTCGCTCAACCAGAGCACATCACCTTTGATCGACGAAGTTACTAAAACAGTCGTTACCACGAATGAGCAGCTTGAGAAGGTAGACGGTATCACCTCTAACGTATCCGATGCTTCCGCGAATGTTTCTGCCCTGTCTTCTTTGGTGACCTCAACTGTGGGGCAGCCCCTTATTAAAGTTGCTTCGTTCTCATACGGTGTCCGTCAGGCATTCCGCGGTAAGAAGCCTGGTGACGACGATCGTGCAGCTGGTACTTCACAGGGAGGTAAACAGTAATTGGGTTTATTTCGGTCAGTTCTTCTTGTGGGAGCGGGCGCGGCGGTAGGCTATTTCGCGTCAAAACGTGTCAGCGCATCGCCCGAAAAGAAAACAGGCGCTCTTGTTCAGTACCAACAGGGTACACTCGCTCTTAACCCGGAGTCACAGGTGGGAAAGTTTTTCGATTCACCCGTTGGTAAGCCTCTTCAACCCTATGCGCTTAAAGCTGTCGAATTTGCTGCGCGTGTTCGTGAAGGCATGCAGGAAAAAGAAGCTGAACTTCATGCTAAAGTTGAGCGACAGAAACAGGATATACGTCCTGGTTCTATAGATACCTGGGACCGTCAGATGAGTGAGCAAGAAATTGCTTCCACAAATCGGGCTGCTGCCGAGCGGGAACTGCTCGACGTGGAATCGCGGATTGCCGCTACAGAGGAGGAACTTCGCTCCGCCCGCATCCAACGTGACCGAGAGCTGGGTGAAGATTTCTTTAACTAGCCGGTACTGTAACGTAGCCGTAATGACGGCATGACGAACTTGATAGATTTCGTAGAATTTCACACAGAATTGTCTAAGGAAAGCGATGCTCTCACAGGAAATTTCTAAGCGTTGGATCGAATTTTTCGAGAAGCGCGGACATACCGTGGTGCCTTCTGCATCACTCATCTCAAACGAACCCGGTGCCATGTTTACCATTGCGGGTATGGTGCCATTTATCCCTTATTTTCTTGGACGAGAGACTCCTCCGTTCTCGCGTGCAACAAGCGTTCAGAAGTGTATTCGTACCCTAGATATTGAAGAGGTAGGTAAGACCGCCCGTCATGGTACCTTTTTCCAGATGGCGGGTAACTTCTCATTTGGCGATTATTTCAAAGAGCAAGCTATTCCTTTCGCCTATGAACTACTCACCGCTAGTCAGGATGAAGGCGGTTACGGGTTGGACCCGGAACGTCTGTGGGTGACCATTTACGAAGGAGACAACGAAGCCTTCGACGTATGGACTAAAACCGTAGGATTCCCCGAAGAACGTATCCAACGCATGGGTATGAAGGAAAACTACTGGTCTACAGGTCAGCCTGGTCCTGCAGGCCCCGATTCCGAAATTTTCTATGACCGCGGACCTGCATACGGCAAAGAAGGCGGTCCGGCGGTAGACGACGATCGCTATATTGAGATCTGGAACCTTGTGTTTATGCAGTATCAGCGTGGTGAAGGGATCGGTAAGGAAGATTTCGAGATTCTGGGTGAATTGCCCAAGAAGAATATTGATACCGGTTTAGGCGTTGAGCGTTTGGCGATGCTTCTGCAGGGTGTTGAAAACTTCTACGAAACCGATCAGGTGCGCCCGGTACTTGACGCCGCTTCGAAGCTCTCCGGGAAAAAATACCACGGCTCTGAATCTCCCGAAGATCCGGGGTATGAAGACGATGTGCGCATGCGTGTGGTCGCGGACCATATTCGCTCTTCTCTCATGCTGATTGCCGATGGTGTGACTCCCTCCAACGAAGGACGCGGCTATATTCTACGCCGCCTGATGCGCCGCGCTATTCGTGCGATGCGTCTGCTGGGCGTTACTGAACCGTGCCTGCCTATTCTATTCCCCGCTTCTCGCGATGCGATGGCTGGTGCTTTCCCCTACGTGGCGGATGATTTCGAGCGTATTTCCCGCATCGCTTATGCCGAGGAAAAGGCATTTTTGCATACGATTGAAACCGGCACTGAGCGTTTGGAAGAAGCCGTTGCTACGGCTAAGAAAGACGGGTCAAACTCTGTTTCTGGGGCAGAAGCATTCGCACTGCACGATACCTACGGATTCCCAATCGACCTGACCCTTGAAATGGCTGCTGAAGCAGGCGTAAAGGTTGATGAGAAGGCGTTCCGCGAACTGATGGCTGAGCAGCGTCACCGTGCTCAGGCTGATGCTAAGGCTAAAAAAGGTTCTTTCGCAGACCTCTCTGAGCTTCGTAAGCTCGTGGATGAACGTGGTTCTATCTTTACCGGGTACACCGAACTTCGTACCGAAACTCATCTTCGTGCTTTGCTGAAGGATGGGGTTTCCGTTCCCGTAGCTAAAGCGGGCGATAAGATCGAGGTTGTTTTGGACGAAACCCCGTTCTATGCGGAGGGCGGCGGACAGGCAGCTGATACCGGCGTGATTACTGGAAACGGTTTCGTGATCGATGTTCAGGACGTGCAGCAGCCCGTCAAGGGTTTGAGCGTTCACCGCGCCGTTGTTCGTGAAGGTGAAGCGCATCCGGGCGCTGAGGTTGTGGCGCAGGTTGATGTGCAGCGTCGTCGAGATGGTGAAAAAGCCCATTCGGGTACCCATATTGTTCATGCGGCTTTGCACCAGGTATTGGGTAATGAAGCAACTCAGCGTGGTTCCTTCAATAAGGAAGGCTACCTGCGTTTTGACTTCGCATGGGGTGAGAGCCTATCTGACTCCGCTAAGCGTGAAGTCGAAGAGGTAGCAAACCTCGCTATCCGGGATAATCACGAAGTTATTGCGCGTGAGATGCCTCTTGCCGAGGCTAAAGCCCTAGGCGCTATGAGCCTCTTCGGCGAGAAGTATGGCAACATCGTGCGTATGGTCGAAATCGGTGGAGAGTTCTCGCGTGAGCTTTGTGGCGGCACCCACGTAGGAACTTCATCTGAAATTGGTTCTCTGACTCTGCTCACTGAACAGTCTGTGGGCTCGGGTAACCGCCGCGTTGAGGCACTGGTCGGTATGAATTCTTTCGAGCATCTTGCCGCTGAGCGTACCCTAGTCAATCAGCTGACCGGCATGATGAAAGTGCAGTCCTCGGCTGAACTACCCGAGAAAATAAACCAGACGTTGGCGAAACTAAAGTCAGCTGAGAAAGAACTTGAAAAGCTGCGCCGCGAGAAGCTTCAGGCTGAGGCTGGTAAGCTTTTAGAAAACGCGCAAACCATCGGCAGCGTACGAGTTCTTACACATCATGCGGGAGAGCTGGACGCCAACGGTGTTCGTTCGCTAGCGTTAGATTTACGTTCACGCTTCGGCTCTGAAGCTGCCGTTGTGGCGGTGACTGGCGTGGCCAATGGTCGCCCGGTTATTCTTGTCGCCACAAATGAAGGTGCCCGTGAAGCTGGCATTAAAGCCGGTGCCTTGGTGCGACTCGCAGCAGGTATACTCGGCGGCGGTGGCGGCGGCAAGGACGATGTTGCACAGGGTGGCGGACAGGATGCTTCGAAGGTTTCAGAAGCACTGGATGCTATCCGCAACGCGATAGCGCAGGCATAACTTGACTGAATTTCAACGAGGAGTACGGATGGGTGTTGACGTGGGTAATGCCCGCGTTGGCACGTCATTGAGCGACCCAGACGGCATTTTGGCGACTCCGCTCAAGACACTCCGTCGTGACAGCAAGAAGAACTCGGACCGTCGAGTTCTCCGCAAACTTGTGGAGGTTAACGACGTGAAAGAGATCTTTGTGGGGCTTCCCAAAACCATGCGGGGAGGAGAGTCGGACTCCACCCGCATGGCACGGGATTACGCCCACGCTTTGCGCTCCGAATTGGATGCAGAAGGAAATACACACATCAACATTTGGCTGGTCGATGAACGTCTCACCACAGTGAGCGCGCATCGTTCCCTCCACGAGGCTGGTGTATCCAGCCGAAATTTCAAGACTATGGTTGACCAGGTTGCTGCTGTTAACATATTGCAGTACAGTCTGGATGCTCTTAAAGCTGGGCAAGCTGTCGCTGGATATCTGGTGCATGAATCACCTCGCGAAGATTCCCATCTGCAAGAGACTATAGACGGCCCCGTCAACGAAACGGAGAACCTTCAGTGACCGAAGAACCTACAAAACAGCGGACGCGAGAGAGTAGCTTAAGCGAGCTTCTCAGTCCGACACTCGCCGAAAGCCAGGCCGGCATTCGCGGTATCACCCTTGAGGATGAGGTGGTAACCGCTAGGGAGCTACGCGCACGTAAGCGTCGCCGCCACACCATCATGGCAACAGCTTTGAGCGTCTTTGCCGTGGTACTTATTGTGCTTGGGGTGGTCTTCGTGCAGCGTTACGACATTAACCCCTTCAAAAATCGTGACTATTCGGGGTCGGGAAATGGCGAGCCGGTAAGCTTCACGATTGAGCAGGGTGAGAGTACCGCGCAGATTGCGCAGGCGCTCAAAGAAAAAGACATTATTGCCGATCCCGGCAAGTTTATTGACGTGTACCAGAAAGAGGCTAACGGTAAAACTCTTAAAGCTGGTACCTATGAGTTGCAGAAGCAAATGAGCAGCTCTTCGGTCGTGAAGAACCTGGTAGATAGCGATAATAATATTTTCTATATCGCGGTTCAGCAGGGTAAGCGTATGAACGAGACGGTCGATATTATCGCTAAAGCTACCGAAGGCAAGATAAGTCGTCGCGATATTGAAGCTGCTATGTCTCACCCCGAAGAATACGGTATCCCGAAGAACTTCCCCTCTATGGAAGGCTGGCTGCACCCGGGCGAATACCGAATTCCGAAGGAAGGGACCGACGCCAAGAAAATTATTGAGGCTATGGTTTCGCGAACAAAGGCTGATTTGCAGGAAGCAGGAGTTAGCGGAGACCAACGAACCTTTGAGGTCCTGACTAAGGCTTCTATCGTGGAGCTTGAAGCACAGCCTAAGGACTATGTGGCCGTTGCGGGCATTATCAATAACCGCCTCAATAACCCCAAGGGGGAGACTAACGGTTTGATTCAGTCCGATGCTACCGTGACCTATGGCTTGGGCGTACGTTCATATCACCTCACGGAAGAGCAAAAGGCAGATAAAAATAATAAGTACAACACCTATGCAAATACAGGGTTGCCGGCAGGCCCGATTGCATCGCCAGGGTTATCCTCAATCAAAGCGGTAGCAAATCCCGAGAACAACCCGTACTACTACTGGGTAACAGTTGACCTTGACACGGGTGAGACGAAGTACTCGCGCACCTATAAGGAACACCAGAAGTACGTTGACGAGTACAACCAGTGGTGTGAGGAACACTCGGGTCGCTGTAAGTAAGATACTGCATGGTCAGTACTGAGGCACCGTATTTGTAGGTTCTGTACGGTTCTTCGTAAGACGGAACGGATGCTCCTTCCACTAAACTGGAAGGAGCATCCGTTCCGCCTTATGTGCGTAAAGTGACGGACAACCTAAATGGCATCGTGTGGGAGGGGAATACCATGACTGAAGCAGCGGCAGCACGACGAGCCTATGTGCTGGGACATCCTATAGCGCATTCGCTCTCGCCAGTTTTACATACCGCTGCGTACCAGGTACTCAAAGAGAACATTGCGTATGCCCGTCGTGACACACTCTCCGCGGATCTTCCGGCCCTCATGGACGAGGCAGAGGCCGGAGAAGCAATCTGCGGGTTTTCGGTCACGATGCCGCTCAAGACCGATATTATTCGGTATCTGCACTCAACAACCGCTTTGGCCCAGGTGACTGGGGCGGTTAACACCGTTTTCTGGAGAAAGACAGAAGATACTGAAGTGCCGTTGCCGCGTGGTCATAATACAGATGTCGGCGGCATCGTCAATGCACTTCTACATGCTGGGTTTGAAACTCACCAAACAACGACACAACCGGCTATCCTGGGCGGCGGCGCAACCGCTATTTCTGCTCTAGCCGCCTTACACCGTTTGGGGTACACTCGTGTGACGGTGTACGCGCGCTCACTGCATAAGCTCTCTGCCATATATGACGCAGCAAAACGTCTGAGTCTTGAGGTCCAGGCAGAGCCTCTTACCCGGTTTCCGGAAGACTGCGCCGCGTATTACCCGGTGATCTCGACTCTCCCCGCTCATGCTGCAGATGATTTTACTGAAAACATACACAAGGTCTACCCGTACGCTGTTCTACTGGATGTAGCTTATGATCCGTGGCCGTCTCAGCTAGCGCAGATTTGGGAGCGGTGCGGCGGGTGCGTCGTATCAGGCCTTGAAATGCTTCTCTATCAGGCTCTCGACCAGGTGCGCGTTTTTACAGGGCATGCTATAGATCAGCATCTCCCGCACGAGCTTGATGTGCTCAATGCGATGTGTGCCGCTGTAAATCTTGCTCCGCGTGAACAGCTTCCTGACATTGTGTGTTAAAAGAGACGTTAGAATTTATATACAGATTCAAACTTTGACGGTGCCGGAACTCTCAAGACGGCAAAACGGAGATGAGGAAATATATGGAGCTACGTTGGCTGACCGCGGGGGAGTCTCACGGTGAAGCGCTGGTCGGTATTATCGAAGGAGTCCCCGCCGGCGTGAAGCTTACCAGCGAGATGGTGCGTGATGCGCTGGCTCGCCGCCGTCTAGGGTACGGTCGCGGCGCTCGTATGAAGTTTGAAGAAGATAAAGTGCGTATTCTGGGCGGGGTGCGGCACGGCCTGACGCAGGGTGGTCCCGTAGCACTTGAAATCGCGAATACTGAATGGCCTAAATGGGTTGATGTCATGAGCTCAGATCCGGTAGATCCCGCACTTATTGAAGGGCGTGCCCGCAATGCTGCCCTGACACGCCCGCGCCCCGGTCACGCGGATTTTACGGGTATGCAGAAATACAACTTTGCGGAGGCTCGTCCTGTTCTTGAGCGCGCATCGGCACGTGAAACTGCGACTCGGGTAGCTCTAGGCGTGGTCGCCGCTCAGGTTTTAAAAGCACTCGGTGTTGAGCTTGTATCGCATACTGTTGCAGTGGGCGGCGTACACGCGCCCAATGGAGTGTCAGTGCCTGCTCCCCGTGATGTTGCTGCTCTTGACGCTGATCCTCTTCGGTGCTTCGATAAAGCTACTTCAGATGCTATGGTCGCCCGGGTTGATGAGGCGCACAAAGATGGAGAAACACTCGGCGGTATCGTCGAGGTTTTGGCTTATGGTATGCCCCCAGGACTCGGTTCATATGTGCATTGGGATCGTCGTCTGGATGCTCGCCTTGCCGCAGCGCTGATGGGGATTCAAGCTATTAAGGGTGTCGAAGTTGGTGATGGCTTTGCGACCGCCGACCGCCCTGGTACCGTCGCACACGATGAGATTTCGGTCGGTGAACATGGCGTGACTCGTGATACGAACCGAGCCGGCGGCATTGAAGGCGGTATGAGTATAGGCGATCTTGTGCGTGTTCGTGCCGCTATGAAGCCTATCGCTACCGTTCCCAAGGCACTCAAAACTATTGATACTTCAACCGGGGAACCCGCGAAGGCGCATCATCAGCGATCTGATGTGTGTGCTGTACCAGCCGCCGGTGTGGTGGCGGAGGCTATGGTCGCCCTTGTACTCGCACAGGCAGCACTGGAGAAATTTGGTGGCGATTCCATCGGCGAGACACGTCGAAATATGGACTCTTATCTGGCAGAGATTCCCGAATCTCTGGCTTGGGCATCTAATGTTGCGGGATGGGATTCCTAGACTGTGGCTGCTGAGGATCCAGTGCCTTCCGGGCGCGCATCGTCGGAGACGAACCCTTTCTCTCGCATAGCGGAAGCAGCGCGCCGTGCCCGAGAGGGGAATGCATCGCGCCCGCAGTCAAAGCTTTCGGAACCTGAGGAGAATACGGCTGAACAGCATGAGGTAGGCTCACACACTCAAGAACTTCATTCTGCTCGCAAAGCGGCTGTTCCCAGCCCACTCACGGTTTTTGGGAAATTTGGGAAAGCTGCCCCTCGCGCTACGTCGAAGGTACGGGTATATGCTTCATCTGATTCGGATACACCCGCTCCTCTCGCTTCAAGCGTTTTTCGTGAAAAATTGGCGGGCTTTACTGTAGAATCTCATAAACCGCAGGACGGACAGGGGAGTCCTCAAGTTCCTGAAGAGTCTGAAGTATTGGAGACGAACAAGGCAGCACGCGGTCAGCAATCAGACACTATACCGACGCCCGCAATCTTCGCACGCCCGCGCATCGTTGCGGAACAGGCTTCACGTAAAAATGATGACTTGGAACGGGCACCTGTGTCTGAACAGCCACATGAATCCGCAAGTTTTGCCGCGATTACAGCGCGTATGGCACAGGCTGCACATTTGAGGCATAGCACTGCTAGTTTAGAATCAAAGCGCGAAAGCATCTCTAAGGAGAAAAGCGAGGAAAATACCCTTCGCATACATCCGCAGCAGGTACGTGAGCTTCAGGAAGAATTTGCCGAACGTGCCCGTCCGGTAGTTCTCATCGGTCCTATGGCGGCGGGAAAAACCTATATTGGCACCCATTTTGCACGGTTTTACGGCTATGAGTTTCTTGACGCCGACCAGCTGATTGTGGAACGTTATGGTGAGGTATCCGAGATTTTTGAAATCTTTGGTGAAGCCTATTTTCGGGAACTTGAACGCAAGACTATTGAAGATGTGCTGACCTCGCCAACCTATCGCAACACAGTTTTTTCGCTGGGTGGCGGTGCCCCTATGACTGATGCGGTTGCTGACCTTTTGCGTGACGAATGCGTGGTTTACATTCTGGTCGATGTGGATACGGTTGAGCCGCGCATTACAGGCAATAAAACCCGCCCGCTTCTAGAGCCTAACCCGGTAGAGCGCTGGTCTGAGATTTTTGAGCATAGGCAGCATCGGTATGAGGAACTTGCACAGCATACTTTGGATGCGCGTGGAGAAAAAAATATTAGCGTTATGACCGCCGAAATTCAGAACTTCGTTCTTGCTTTCCGAAAGGAACACTCTCATGATTGAACAGTCACATCACGCCGCTGAGTCCGAAACCTCTGTAGCTCCAACTTTCGGAGCTTCCGGTGAGGAAGACATTACCTATATACCCGTCACAGGCAGCTCACCACGCGAGAACTACGATGTTCTGGTGGGGCATAATTTGCTTAAGAAAATCCCCGATATTCTAGGCAACACAGCGCATAAAATCTTGGTGATCCACCCGCGCGCCCTACGGGCTACCGGCGAGCTTGTTATGGAAGACCTGCGTAAAGTTGGCTACGAGTCTTTTAGCGCTGAAATCCCTGATGCTGAAGAAGCTAAGCACCATCAAGTGGCCGCATTTTGCTGGCAGGTTTTAGGTCAGAACGACTTTACACGCACGGATGCAATTATTTCAGTGGGCGGCGGAGCCATTACTGATGTTGCCGGTTTTGTGGCGGCAACCTGGCTGCGTGGGGTACGTGTGATTCACATTCCGACCACTCTTCTTGGCATGGTCGATGCCGCTGTGGGAGGAAAAACAGGTATTAACACCGCCGAGGGAAAGAATCTTGTGGGAGCATTTTGGCCACCTTCTGCAGTGCTCTGCGAGATTGGTACGCTGCGTACCTTGCCGGAGCATGAGCTTTTAACAGGTATGGCGGAGGTCGTAAAATGTGGGTTCATTGCTGACCCACAGATTCTTGACATTATTGAGGCTAACCCAGAAAAGATTCGAGATTCTCAGTCGTCGATAGCGCGTAACCTGATTGAGCGTGCCGTTCGGGTGAAAGCGAAGGTTGTTTCTGAAGACCTGCGCGAATCCGGTCGCCGCGAAATTCTCAATTACGGGCATACCTTAGGGCACGCTATCGAACGTGCCGAGCGATACCAGTGGCGCCACGGCGCAGCCGTTGCGGTGGGGATGGTGTATGCGGCCGAGCTCGCGCTTGCCGCTGGGTATCTTAATGAAACAATTGTTGATCGCACCCGTGCCATTCTCAAATCTTTGAATCTTCCAGTGGGATACCGGGGGGATCGCTGGAAAGAGCTTCTCGAAACTATGCGCCGGGATAAAAAAGCGCGCGGCTCGCTTTTGCGTTTTATCGTTTTGGAAGAACTGGGTAAACCGCGTGTTTATGAGGTTCCCGATGACTCCATCCTGTATATGACATACCAAGAAATCGCCGAATAACTAACTGCAATTTAGGTGCTTTTACAGGGGGGTACCCATGTCTAGGCAGTCAAACATGCGGAACGTGATGGGAATTTTACTTAGATATGTCATAGTAGCGGTGCCATAGTGTAAACTAAAGGGCGACATTATTTGCTCATTGATAACTTAGCGCCTGCGGCAACACACATCGTGTTGTGTGTAAGCGTCGACAATACGAAGGAGAGCCGCATGGCATCTACCACTGATATTAAAAACGGTGCAATCCTCAAGATTGATGGCGGTCTGTGGTCCGTTGTTGAGTTCCAGCATGTAAAGCCCGGTAAGGGTGGTGCGTTTGTGCGTACCAAGTTGCGTAACGTAACCTCCGGTAAGGTTGTCGACCGCACTTTCAATGCTGGCGCTAAGATTGAGACTGCTACTGTTGATCGTTCCGACTATCAGTATCTCTACCAGGACGGCGAAGACTACGTCTTCATGGATCTGAAGACCTATGATCAGATTAATGTTCCTGCAGCTGTGGTGGGCGATGCTGCTAACTACATGCTGGAGTCGCAGACCGCGACTGTAGCCCTCTATGAGGGTACTCCGCTATATGTTGAGCTTCCTGCCTCTGTTGTTCTTGAAATTACCTACACCGAGCCTGGCCTGCAGGGTGACCGTTCCACTGGTGGCAATAAGCCTGCAACTCTTGAGACCGGCTATGAAATTCAGGTTCCACTATTCCTGGAGACAGGTACCAAGGTGAAGGTTGATACCCGTACCGGCGATTACCTGGGCCGTGTTAACGACTAATGAACTCTCGTACCAAAGCCCGCTTACGTGCCGTCGAGGTACTTTTTGAAGCCGATCAGCGTCAAGAAGACATTATTGATGTGCTGAAGCGACGCCGTCTGCATACTGCCGCTCAGATCTCGGCTTATGCTGAAGAGATCGTGCGCGGCGTACGTGAACATGATGACGAGATTCGAGAATACCTTGAGACCTATGCGCGTGACTGGTCGTTTGAGCGTATGCCAGCTGTCGACCGCGTAATTTTGCGGATCGGCGCGTGGGAACTTCTCTATAATGATGATGTTCCAGATGCGGTTGCTATCTCGGAGGCAACCGGTTTGGCGCGTGTGCTCTCTACAAACGATTCACCGAAATTTGTTAACGGTCTTTTGGATAAGCTGCGCCAGGTAAAACCGACTCTGCTTGCTTAAACGGCTCAGTTATAAAGCCGCCTCAAACCCCTGCTTTTTAGGGGTTTGAGGCGGCTTTTAGTATACATTCATATGGATCAAGCCGGGTTATGCATAGAACCCGAGCTGGCGTTTAGCCTCTTCAAAAAGTTCGCTGCCCTCATGGGTGTACCGAGTATTGCGATGCTGGGTAGAAGCGAGATTATTAGCAGCAAGGTTAGACCCTTCACGTACGTGCAGTAGGAACTTGAGCCAGTGTTGTGTACGCATCATATGAAGCACAACGCTCATATCACGGTCTGAGGACGGATCGGGCCAACGATTAGAACGCATACGCATAGCGATCATGGCACAGAGGTAACGGCAGTCTTGAATAGCGGGATCGAGCTCAAATGATATGCCGGATACCGTGGTGATTTTAAGAGCGGTTTCAAACTTATTGTAGGTAAATGTATAGGCATCAATATCAGCATAGTCAAGAGTGATAACGCCCTCGCCAAGCCGGGATCTCATAAACTCGTATAGCCTGAACTCAACGTAGGATCGGCGGTAGTACCAGATGAAGATAAGAGCGCATAGAGCAACGACGCTCAGTAGGACAGTAGCGATAGTGTCAAAAGAGGAAGCTATCCAAATCCATGCCATGATGAGGGTACATAGTCCAAAGAGGACTGCACCAATAACCGAGAAGTATGAGTTGCGTTGAGTCTCTCCAAGAGTATGCCGAATCACCTGAGTGGAAGAAGCAAAGCCAAGCTCCATAAGCTGCCGGGTGCGCATTCGGTTGCGGCGCTTAAAGTAGCGGTGCGCCACGAAAACGATAGGGGCTGCAAGAATCCCAAAGATAATTCTTACCAGGCCCTCAAAGAGATCTTCCATGATGCAGTCCTCGGTGTGGTTGTACTATCGGTGATGCTTTTACTAGCATAATGGACTCTCGACGTTTTATGAGTCTTTGTTCAGGGAACATGAGCGTTTATTGCATGATATGTAGAGGATTTTGACTCCGAAAAAAATTAAAACTTCAGGAACACATACCCCTGAACTGCGTGGTACGTATGGTAGTCTTGGTAAAAGCAAGAGACCTTTAAATCCGTCCCGTGAGGCGGGGAAGGAGTCGGCTGTGTCGGGGACATCTGTACCCTATGAGCCTGGTGCGCATCCCATAGGCGCGCCAATAAAAACGCCCAATGAAGGGCACACTATCCTTAGCGACGATGAGATCCGTCGCGCTCTTACACGTATTGCTTTTGAAATTCTTGAGTCTAATAAGGGAACCGATAACCTGGTGCTTTTAGGTATTCGGTCTCGTGGATACCCGTTGGCACAGCGTCTGGCACAGCGCATCCAGACGAATGACTCAAATTTTGATCTCAAAAATGGCCTGGGCGCTCTCGATATTACCTCGTATCGCGATGACCTCACCGATGAGGAATATGAAAACCGCAGCGCGGGGGAGTCCTTGATCCCGGTGGGCGGTCTCGACGGCAAAAATGTGGTTCTCGTCGATGATGTTCTGTACTCCGGCCGCACTGTTCGGGCCGCCTTGGACGCCCTTAACGAATACGGACGTCCGGCTCTGGTGCGTCTTGCCGTGTTAGTTGATCGCGGGCACCGGCAACTCCCAATTCGCGCCGACCACGTGGGGAAAAACCTTCCGACCAGTGCCTTAGAGAAGGTTCGTGTGGTACTCGAAGAAACGGATAACGCCACAGACCGCGTTGATATCATTCAGCTGGAAGGACAGCTTTCATGAAACATCTGCTTGACACTCGCGATCTCACACGAACTCAGGCCATTGAAATACTCGACGTTGCTGACTATATGGCACAGGTTAAGGCAGCAAACCGGAAGCTCAATGTGCTTGCCGGCAAGACTGTAGTCAACCTTTTCTTTGAAGACTCAACGCGTACCAGACTGTCCTTCGAATCCGCAGAGAAACGTCTGGGCGCCGATATCACCAATTTTGCTGCGCGTGGTTCATCGGTTTCTAAGGGAGAATCCCTCAAAGACACTGCTCAGACTCTCAAAGCGATTAGTGCGGATGCCTTCGTGATTCGTCATTCGGCTTCGGGTGCTCCGCAGCGTCTTGCCGAGGCCGGGTGGACCGATATTCCTGTGCTAAATGCGGGGGACGGCACGCATGCGCATCCAACGCAGGCTCTTTTGGATGCGGTTTCGCTGCGCCAGTTTAAGGCTCAGCGTGATGGTCTGGAATCACCGCGAGGAACCGATTTAAACGGCATGCGTGTGCTGATCGTGGGGGATATTCTGCACTCTCGCGTGGCGCGGTCGAATCTGTGGTTGCTAAAAAATCTGGGGGCCGATGTCGCTTTTGTGGCTCCGCCTACGCTTTTGCCTGTGCATACTGAGCGTTGGAAGCAGGATTGGGGACTTGAGGTTTTCCACGATTTCGATGACGCAATCGCTACAAAACCTAACGCGGTTATGATGCTGCGCATTCAAAAAGAGCGTATGAACGCCGCTTACTTTCCCTCAGCAGAGGAATATACCACCCTGTGGGGACTCACCAAAGAACGTTTCGAGAATCTGCTGGCGCAGCCTCAAGAAATCGCAATTCTGCATCCCGGTCCCATGAACCGAGGGCTGGAGCTGTGCGCCGAAGCCGCCGATTCTCAGAACGCCTGGGTGCTGCGCCAGGTTAGTAACGGCGTGGCGGTTCGCATGGCGGTGCTGTACCTGCTCTTGACTGACGGGTCAAGCGAGAAACTATACTCCGACGACGAATCCTAATGCTATCCGAAAGAAGGAATACACATGAGCACGTACCTTATTAAAGGCGCCTCCCTGCTGGGTGAGCGCGTTGCCGATATCCTGATTGAGGATGGAAAAATTGCGCGTATCGGTCAAGATATAGAAGCCGCAGACGCTCAGGTCGTTGATGCCTCTGGTCAGATTGCTCTTCCGGGCCTGGTCGATATTCATACTCACCTGCGCCAGCCCGGATATGAGGCTTCTGAAACCGTAGAGACCGGTACTCGCGCGGCGGCTTTAGGCGGCTACACGGCTGTTTTTGCGATGGCGAACTCGCTTCCCGTTGCAGATACTGCAGCCGTAGTTGAACAGGTTAACCGTCTGGGCAAAGAGTCCGGTTGGTGCCGAGTGCAGCCCATCGGCTCGGTGACAGTTGGGCTGAAAGGCGAATTCCTCTCGGACATTGGTTCTATGGCGACCTCTGATGCGAAGGTTCGAGTGTTCTCGGATGACGGCATGTGCGTCTACGATCCGGCGATTATGCGCCGTGCCCTTGAATATGTAAAGACTTTCGACGGCGTGATCGCCCAGCATGCGCAGGAGCCCCGCCTCACTGAGGACGCTCAGATGAACGAAGGCAAAGTTTCCGCCGACCTGGGGCTTACCGGCTGGCCCGCTGTCGCGGAAGAAGCTATTATCGCCCGCGACGTTCTACTGGCTGAGCATTTGAATTCGCGTCTGCATATTTGCCACCTCTCGACTAAAGGCTCGGTAGAGGTTGTGCGCTGGGCTAAGTCTCGCGGCGTGCAGGTAACCGCCGAAGTCACCCCGCATCACCTGATTCTGACCGATGAAAAGGCGCGCACCTACGACCCGATTTTTAAGGTGAACCCACCTTTACGCACCGAAGAGGATGTGCTTGCTCTGCGCCAAGCTGTTGCCGACGGCATTATTGACGTTATTGGTACCGACCATGCACCGCATCCGGCAGAAAGCAAAGAATGTGAATGGGCGTGTGCTGCAAACGGCATGACCGGTCTTGAGCAAGCACTCTCGATTATTCAGATGACCCTTGTGGAGCCGGGGCATATTACCTGGGCTGATGTCGCACGGATTATGAGCGAAACTCCGGCGAAAATTGGCAGCCTGGATGCTGAGCAGGGCCGTCCGCTTGCCGAAGGTGAACCAGCAAATATCGTGTTGGTTGATCCGAAGGCTACCCGTGTTATTAAGCCTGAGGAGCAGGCCACGAAGGGCAAGAACAACCCTTATCGTGGGATGGAGGTTCCCGGTGCTGTGCGCGCAACTTTTTACGCGGGGCATCCGACCGTTTTGAATGGCGAGCTCGCGAGCCCTCACCGGCAGGCTTGATCGTTCCTAATACAGGGGTAAAACCGCTGCAATAAACCGAGGAGAAAGAAGAACCGTGGAAAAGCTGATTCCCACCCTTATCTGCGTTGCCGTGGTGGCGCTGTGCTTCTTCGGTATTTGGCGCGGCTGGAAATCCCGTCTCAAGCGGCAGTCCACGATGTTCGGTTCGCTCAAAGACGTTCCCGAACGCTACGACGGGCTTAAAGCCGAGGCGGCGTTTGAGGGGGAGTATGTGAGCACTACGATGTTCGGTGATGAACTGAACCGTGTGGGGTTCGACCAGCTAGGGTTCAAAACAAAATCCACGCTCCTGATCTACTCGGACGGCATTATCTTCACCCGCAACGGGGCTAAAGACCTGTGGATTCCCGCGAAGAAACTTGCGGTCATTACCACCGGGCGGGGAATGATCGGCAAGGTTGTAGAACGTGACGGACTTATCGTGATCGGTTGGACTCTTGACGGCCACCGCGTGCAGACCGGATTTCGCACTCGCTATGCCGATCAGAAAAAAATCGCACTTGAGAAGCTTCGCGAGATCTCGCCGGATGCGGTCGATAGCCCCGAAAAATGGGTGCGGGAAGAGACGGCACATCACTAATACACATACAACTCACCCACAAAATGCCCGCTAATTGCGAACGGCATACCAAGAATTTCCTGCACACAGTGTTCCACTTATAACGGGCACAAGCAGGGGAACAGACCACCGAGAAAAGGAAAGTAAGAGCATGACTGAGATGACACGTTCCGGTGCTTTGGGCACGGACCGCGCGTTACTTGTTCTTGAGGACGGCACCATCTACCGAGGCTACGGGTATGGAGCAATTGGCGCATCCTTAGGCGAAGCAGTATTTTCCACCGGCATGACCGGCTACCAAGAAACGCTGACTGACCCATCCTACGCTGGGCAAATCGTGGTGCAGACCGCGCCTCATATCGGTAACACCGGTGTGAACAAGGTAGATGCAGAATCCCGCAAAATTTGGGTTGCCGGGTACGTGGTACGAGATGCCGCACGTGTTGCCTCCAACTGGCGTGCAGAACGTACCCTGGATGACGAACTCAGGACCCAAAGTATCGTGGGCATTCAAGGCATTGATACTCGTGCGCTGACTCGCCGCCTACGCTCCAGCGGTTCAATGCGTGCAGGCATTTTTTCGGGACGTCACGCCAATCGCCCCGAAGCCGAACTTTTGGAAGCGGTGCGCGCCTCCGAGCCGATGGCGGGCCGTAAACTTGCCGATACCGTTTCCGTGACGGAAGCCTACACGGTTGAACCTCACCAATACGGCTGGTTCGCTCCGCCGGTTGCCACCATTGCCGCACTCGATCTTGGCATCAAATCTATGACCCCGCAGCGTTTTGCGGAACGCGGCGTGCGTGTACATGTACTGCCCGCAAACACAGCCCTTGAGACCGTAAATGCGCTTCGCCCAGACGGCGTATTTTTCTCCAATGGTCCCGGCGACCCGGCGACTGCTGACGAACAGGTTGAACTCCTGCAGGGTGTATTGCGCCAGGGCACCCCGTTCTTCGGTATCTGCTTTGGCAATCAGCTTCTCGGTCGTGCGCTCGGGTTCGGGACCTACAAGCTGCCCTTTGGACACCGCGGTATCAACCAGCCCGTCATGGATAAAACCACCGGCAAAGTTGAAATAACCGCCCAAAATCACGGGTTCGCCGTCGATGCGCCTATCGGTGAATACGTAACCGCCCCCAACTCCGAATTCGGCAAGGTCATGGTTTCCCATGTGGGGCTGAATGATAACGTGGTCGAGGGGCTAACCTGCAAAGATATTCCCGCGTTCTCGGTTCAATACCACCCGGAGGCAGCCGCAGGTCCGCACGACTCCGCATACCTTTTCGACCGTTTTATTGACCTCATGACCTCCACCAAGAAGACTGCAAAGGAAGCCTAAATGCCACGTCGTACCGACCTTAACAGCGTCCTTGTCATCGGCTCAGGTCCGATCGTCATCGGTCAGGCAGCCGAATTCGATTACTCCGGCACTCAGGCTCTACGCGTGCTCAAAGAAGAAGGTGTGCGCGTTGTCCTCGTAAACTCCAATCCGGCGACCATTATGACCGACCCGGAGTTTGCAGATGCCACCTATATTGAGCCGATTACCCCCGAAGTCATCGCTAAGATTATCGAAAAAGAACGTCCAGACGCCATTCTTCCTACCTTGGGCGGACAGACTGCACTCAACGCTGCTATTGCTCTCGATAAGCAGGGAACTCTGCGCGAATACGATGTTGAACTCATTGGCGCAAATATCGAAGCCATAAACCTGGGCGAAGATCGTGAAGCGTTCAAAGGCGTGGTAGAGCGCGCGGGCGGCGAATCGGCACGTTCGATCATTGTGCACTCCATGCCGGAAGCTCTTGAAGCGGCCAAAGAGCTCGGTTACCCCATGGTCGTGCGTCCTTCCTTCACCATGGGCGGACTTGGCTCCGGCATGGCCTACAACGAAGAAGATCTTTACCGCATTGCCGGCGCAGGTATCCAGTATTCGCCTACCTCCGAGGTTCTGCTCGAAGAATCTATTCTTGGTTGGAAAGAATACGAACTCGAAATGATGCGCGACAAAAATGACAACGTCGTGGTCGTCTGCTCGATTGAAAACTTCGACCCGGTCGGCGTGCACACCGGTGACTCCATCACGGTGGCGCCTGCCCTCACCCTCACCGACCGTGAGTACCAAAAACTTCGCGATATCGCTATCAACGTGATCCGCGAAGTTGGGGTTGATACCGGCGGATGCAATATTCAGTTTGCTGTAGACCCTAAGACCGGGCGCATCATTGTTATCGAAATGAACCCACGCGTTTCACGCTCTTCAGCGCTTGCGTCTAAAGCAACCGGGTTCCCGATCGCTAAAATTGCGACCAAACTTTCGCTGGGGTACACCCTGGATGAGATTCCGAACGACATTACTCAGAAGACGCCCGCATCCTTTGAACCGACCCTCGACTATGTGGTCGTCAAGGTACCGCGTTTTGCATTTGAGAAGTTCCCGGCCGCTGATCCGACTCTCACAACCACCATGAAATCGGTGGGTGAAGCAATGGCACTGGGCCGTAACTTCACCGAAGCACTCCAGAAGGCTATGCGCTCTCTAGAGCAGAAAGGTGCTTCTTTCTCGTTCACGAAGCAGCAACTGAATGCCGAAGAACTTGACGCGCTTATCGAGAAGACCAAAGTACCCACCACGCAGCGTATCTACCAGGTGCAGCAGGCACTTTTGGCGGGGGCATCTATCGCGCAGGTTTTTGAAGCCACCAAGATTGATCCATGGTTCTTAGATCAGCTGGTGCTACTGAATGAAGTCGCCGGGATTGTGCGGGAAAATCGCGATAACTTGACCCCTGAAATCCTGCAGCTGGCGAAACGCCACGGTTTCTCTGACCCGCAAATCGCAGAGATTATCGGATCTTCTGAGGACGTTGTGCGCGGTGTGCGTCATGCCCTAGGTATTCGCCCCGTATTCAAGACTGTTGATACTTGTGCCGCTGAGTTCGAGGCGTTTACCCCCTATCACTACTCTAGTTATGATTCTGAGGACGAGGTCGCTCACCATGAGACTCCCTCCATCATGATTTTAGGTTCGGGGCCGAACCGCATCGGCCAGGGTATCGAGTTCGATTATTCCTGTGTACACGCTTCGCTGGTGCTGCGTTCGCTGGGGTACGAGACGGTTATGGTGAACTGTAACCCGGAGACCGTTTCGACTGACTACGATATTTCGACTCGTCTGTATTTTGAGCCGCTGACGTTGGAAGACGTGCTCGAAATTGTTGAATCAGAGCGCCGCACGGGCGGCTTGTTGGGCGTTTTCGTGCAGTTGGGCGGACAGACTCCGCTAAAGCTCGCGAAAGCCCTCAAAGATGCTGGGGTCCCGATTTTGGGCACTACTCCCGAAGCTATTGACCTTGCTGAGGATCGCGGCGAGTTTGCGCGCGTGCTGGAGGAAGGTGGTCTGATTTCGCCGAAGAATGGTACCGCATATACCTTCGAGGGTGCCAAACGCGTTGCTGATGAGATTGGGTACCCGGTGTTGGTTCGTCCCTCCTATGTGCTGGGCGGGCGCGGTATGGAGATCGTCTATGA
Organism: Rothia sp. HMSC058E10; assembly: GCF_001809415.1. Classification (NCBI taxonomy): domain Bacteria; kingdom Bacillati; phylum Actinomycetota; class Actinomycetes; order Micrococcales; family Micrococcaceae; genus Rothia; species Rothia sp. HMSC058E10. The sequence continues at coordinate 91,670 of NZ_KV797619.1, forward strand.
CGAAGCAAATCTTGCACGCTACCTTGAAAATGCGACCGAGGTTTCTCCCTCTCAGCCAGCACTCATCGATAAGTTCCTGGAAGACGCTATTGAGATTGATGTGGATGCGCTCTTTGACGGCACCGAGCTCTACCTGGGCGGTGTCATGGAACATATTGAGGAAGCCGGCATTCACTCAGGTGATTCCTCCTGCACCTTGCCGCCAATTACCTTGGGTCCCGATGTGATCGCCAAGGTTAAAGAAGCAACCGAGGCTATTGCGCGTGGTACCGGAGTGCGGGGCCTGATTAATATTCAATTTGCTTACGTCTCCGAGAATCTGTTCGTGATTGAGGCGAACCCACGCGCGTCTCGCACCGTACCGTTTGTCTCGAAGGCAACCGGAGTGCAGCTGGCTAAGGCGGCCGTGATGATTGGTTTGGGGAAGACCATTGCTGAACTGAAGGCAGAGGGATACTTGCCTAAGAACATGGATGGTGCATCCCTGCCGCAGAATACTGCAATTGCAGTTAAGGCAGCGGTTCTCCCGTTTAGCCGCTTCCGCACTCCTGAGGGTGTGGTGGTTGATTCCCTACTTAGTCCTGAAATGCGCTCGACCGGTGAAGTCATGGGTCTTGATACCCTCTACGACACTGCCTTTGCGAAAGCCCAGGCAGGTGCTGGGTCACCGCTACCGACCGAGGGCAAGGTCTTCGTTTCGGTGGCTAACCATGATAAGCGCAATGTGATTATCTATGCCAAGATGCTTGAACAGCTGGGCTTCGAGATTGTCTCCACCGGCGGCACTGCAGATGTGCTTCGTCGCAATGGTGTGAATTCCACGGTTGCCTCCAAGTTTGCGGAAGCAAACGGTCAGCATTCGATCGTTGATATGGTGCGCAATGGCGAAATTGATCTGATTTTGAATACACCTGCCGGTGGTGCTGCTCGTAGCGATGGCTACGAAATCCGTGCGGCCGCGGTCAGTGTTGGTTGCCCTGTGATGACCACGATTTCGGAGTTCGCGGCTGCTGTTCAAGCTATTACCGCGCTGCGCGAGCGTAGCTGGGAGATCATAAATCTGCAAGAGCATGGTGAGTTCTTGCGAACCGCCAGTACCCGCGAGCAGGGGCAGGACAAGGGCGAACAGGTGCGTGAGGGGGAACTTTCGTGATCCCCTTCGGCGATCGTCTTGCGGCTGCGATGGACGAATATGGTCCGTTGTGTGTGGGTATTGATCCGCATCCGAGCCTGCTGCAGGCTTGGGGTTTGGAAGATTCTGCCGAATCTCTGCGTACTTTTGCGATGAATGTCTACGAAGGATGCGCCCCCTACGCCGCAGCGCTCAAACCCCAGGTTGCCCTGTTTGAGCGCCACGGTTCCGCAGGTCTTGCCGTGTTGGAAGAGCTCTTTGCTCGCGCCACCGAAGACCGGGTTCTAATCGTGGCGGATGCAAAACGCGGTGATATTGGCTCGACTATGAAAGCCTATGCGGATGCCTGGCTCGGTACCTCTTCACCACTCGGTACAGATTCGGTCACGTTAAGCCCGTACTTGGGGTTCGAATCGCTTCGCCCAGCGCTGGATGCGGCAACTGCGAACCAGCGTGGAACTTTCGTGCTAGCGCTGACCTCAAACCCTGAGGGTAAGAGTGTGCAACATGTGGGCAAAGCAGAAGATACCGGCGCGGTAGCGAAGCAGGTTATTGCCGCAGCCACTGCAGAGAACACTGCGCAAACTTGGGAACGCATGGGTTCATGCGGTCTAGTTGTGGGTGCCACCGTGGGGGAGGCCCTCAAGGAATTGGCGATAGACCTGAGCACTTTCAACGGTCCCATTCTTTCGCCGGGATATGGTGCCCAGGGGGCTAGCGCTGAGGACCTATACCGAATTTTTGCAGGTGTTGAATCTCAGGTTTTGGTGAATTCCAGCCGTGGCGTGCTCTCTGCAGGTCCGCAACTGGCTGACCTGGCGCGGGCGGCGCAGAGTGCACGTGACGATTTAGTGCGTGCACGTGGTACATCGTAACGTGTTGTGATCGCGTGGTGGCGTTGGCGTACAGAGTTTATCTGCTCTGTGCGCCATTGCACTATGTTGAGCCTGAAAGGCTTTACGTTACGAACCTCGGTTCATCGTTTTACAGTGCAACATGCTAAGTTAGAAAACGTAAGAACGCTGATTTATATACATATATCGCTTGATGGGAGACCCCATGCCGATTACGCCGCTAACCGATGAGGTGCGTGCATCAGCACGTGAAAAGGCGTTGCTTGCCCGTACTCGCCGCCAGGAAGTTAAGCAGGCACTTTCTACCCGTGAGCTGTCGGTACGTCAGGTACTCGATCTGGTCGATGATGACCAAGCTCTTGCAAAGATGCCTGTTGATCAAATGCTCCGTGCCCTTCCGGGAATTGGTGCTGTGCGTGCCGAGAAAATTATGGAAGAGTTGCAAATCGCGCCGACCCGCCGTTTGGGCGGTCTTGGTGTGCATCAACGCCGTAAAATGGTGGAGTATTTTAACCGCAATGTTCGGCATACACGCCGCCGTAGTGGTCGATAGTTCTTGCCGCCGAATAAAATAGCATTATTACATCACACCGTAGGAAGAACCCGATGACTGCTCAACCTAGACTTACCGTTCTGGCTGGTCCCACTGCCGTGGGTAAGGGAACCGTCTGCCAGTATATTCGTGAGCACTATCCGAACGTCTGGTTTTCCGTTTCGGCAACTACTCGTGACCCTCGTCCCGGCGAAGAAGAGGGGGTGCACTACTATTTTGTCTCGCATGAGGAATTCGATCAGATGATCGCTGACGGACAGATGCTTGAGTATGCGGTAGTGCACGGTAAGAATAAATACGGTACTCCGCGTGCTAAGGTTCAGGAAGCTCTAAATGCTGGTCGCCCAGTAATCCTTGAGATTGATCTTCAAGGGGCTCGGCAGATTCGGGAGTCTATGCCGGAGGCACAGCTGATTTTCTTGGCACCGCCCAGCTGGGATGAGCTTGTGTCTCGACTGGTGGGGCGCGGTACTGAATCAGAGCAGGAACAGCAGCGGCGTCTTGAGACCGCCAAAATCGAGCTTGAGGCTGAAAGCGAGTTCGACGTAACCGTGATCAATGATTCGGTAGAGCGCGCGGCGCAGGAGATTGCGCACATCGTGGGTGCTGAATCTGCTGAAGCATAGGGTACGTATTTTGACGGCGTGCCGGGTATTACTGTGCTTTCTCGTTAGGTTACGTGATTTTTACCGAGTTTAGCGGTAGAATATTGCTTTAGTTTTGGCTGAGTTCGTGTACATGAATGTCAGCAGTGTACAAAGACAACATATTGGAGTTTCTGTGGTAAACGAAATCAAAGAGCACGAAGACTACAACTTCGTTGATGGCGTAGCTCCCGAGGGGATTGTGAACCCCAGCGCGGATGCGCTGATTCAGAAGGCTGAGTCTAAGTACGGGCTGGTGATTTTCGGTGCTCGTCGTGCTCGCCAGATTAACGCTTATTACGCGAATCTGCAGGAGAGCGCGGGCGACCACGTTGGTCCTCTGGTTGAGTCTGAGGCTAATGACAAGGCTCTTTCGGTTGCAATGCGTGAAATTATGGCAGATCAGATTGTTGCCGATCACGTGCCGGATGGGCACTTCAACGAAGATGGTTACCTGGTTCCTGAGGAATTCACATCCTTGGGTCTGGGCGACGCCGATTTCGGTGCTATCGAGGAGGAGTACATTCCTGCCGGTACCGAAGAGGTTATTGCTCTTGAAGAGGTTGTTATTGACGACTCCGCTGAGTAAGGAACGTTTGTAAATACCATGCGCATTATCGTTGGTATTGGAGGGGGCATTGCCGCATATAAAGCGGTAATGCTCCTTCGTCTTTTCGCAAAAGATGGGCATGAAGTTATTGCCATGCCCACCGAAGCTGCCCTGGAGTTTGTGGGTAAAGCTACCTTCGAGGCCCTGAGCGGTAACCCGGTTTCCACGAGCGTTTTTGAGCGTGTGCCTGAGGTTAACCATGTTCGCCAGGCCGAGCTTGCGGATGCGATTGTTATAGCACCGGCAACCGCCGATCTGATGTCGCGGTTGGCGGCGGGACGATGCGATGATTTGCTTTCTGCTACAGTGCTGACTACCCATGCACCGGTGATTATGGCTCCCGCTATGCACACTCAGATGTGGGAACATCCGGCAACGCAAACGAATGTGCAGGCTTTGCGCGAACTTGGGTATCACGTAATTGAACCGGCGGTTGGGCGTCTAACGGGTCCCGATTCGGGTGTGGGCCGCATGCCGGAGCCGGAAGATATTTTTGAGGCGGCACAGCGCGTAATTGCCGAGTTCTCGAAGGGGGAGCAGCATCCTTCGCAGATTCCGGGGTATACGCCCACGCGCCTGGTAAATGCTGGCTCGGCGGAAGAGCCTAGCAGCTCATTTGCATTAGGTATTGAGCCTGAGCCTGGAATTTTGGCGGGGAAACGCATCGTGATTACGGCGGGAGGCACCCGTGAGGCCTTGGATCCGGTGCGTTTTTTGGGTAACCGCTCAACAGGTAAACAGGGTGTAACTTTAGCCCAGGCTGCGCGTGATCTGGGAGCATCGGTACATCTAATTGGTGCTAATCTTGAAGTCCCCGCGCCCAAGGGCGTACAGGTAACCCGAGTGGTGAGCGCCCGTGAACTACGCGATGCCGTGCTGGAAGCTCAGAACAACGCCGATATGCTTATTATGTCTGCAGCGGTTGCAGATTTTCGGCCTGCCGAATACGCCGAGTACAAGATTAAGAAGACCGCAGATTCTTCGGACGCTCCCACGATTCAGCTGGTACGCAACCCGGATATTCTGCGTGAAGTCGTGGAGCTTCGACAGAAGACAGGTGCCGGTGCGCACTTGATTGTGGGTTTTGCCGCAGAGACTGGGTCAGCTGAGCGAACCCCGCTTGAGCTTGGGCGCGAGAAGCTGGCGCGTAAGGGCTGCGATTTTCTGGCTCTCAACACGGTGGGCGTAAATCAGGGTTTCGGAACCGATGAGAATACGATTACGTTGCTCTCTTCGTTCACAGATCAGGAACCTGTTTTTTCAGGCTCTAAACAAGTCGTTTCCGATCAGATATTGCGCACTCTTGCACAGTATGTAAAGCCCTGAAGAAAACATAAATACGCCTAAGGTGCAGCCGATTGAGTTTATGGCTGCCTCCCTCCGAACCCGTGTAACGTTCTGTCATAATTGATACACGAGTTCACATCCTTGGGTACTGTATCCCGCGTGCCCCAAACCTAGTAGAGTAGAAACCGTGAGTAATAACCATCTACGCCTTTTCACCAGCGAGTCGGTGACTGAAGGGCATCCCGATAAAATTTGTGACCAGATTTCTGATGCGATTCTTGACGGCATTATCGCGCAGGATTCCACCGCGAACGTTGCTGTCGAAACAATGGTAACAACCGGACAGGTTCATGTTGCTGGCGAGGTGACAACCTCAAGCTATGTTGAGATTCCATCGATCGTTCGTGAAACTATTCTAGGTATTGGCTACGATTCATCGACCCGCGGTTTCGATGGTGAATTCTGCGGCGTATCGGTATCGATTGGTGAGCAGTCACCCGATATTAATGCTGGTGTGTATGAGTCTTTAGAGGCTCGCAGCGGTATCGCAGTTGATGATTATGACCGCCAGGGTGCGGGCGACCAGGGCATTATGTTCGGGTACGCTTCGAACGAGACGAACGTATTGATGCCCGCACCGATTTGGCTGGCGCATCGTCTCTCGGAACGTCTGACGAATGTTCGTAAAAACGGTACGCTGGTGAACCTGCGCCCGGACGGCAAAACTCAGGTCACTTTGGGGTATGACGCCGATAATAAGCCTGTTTCGGTTGATACCGTGGTGGTTTCTAGCCAGCACACCGCCGATTACGATTTAGCGGATTTGCGTGCGGATATTATCAAACACGTGATTACTCCGGTGCTGGATGCCGCCGAGTTTGATAGCTCGAACACGAAGTTTATTGTGAACCCTGCCGGTCGTTTTGTGCAGGGCGGTCCCGTAGGCGATGCCGGTTTGACCGGTCGCAAGATTATTGTTGATACCTATGGCGGTTCGGCTCGTCACGGCGGCGGCGCGTTCTCGGGCAAGGATCCCTCGAAGGTCGATCGTTCTGCGGCATACGCTATGCGTTGGGTCGCCAAGAATATTGTGGGCGCTGGTCTTGCCGACCGTGCCGAGGTTCAGGTCGCTTACGCTATTGGGCAGGCGGCACCTGTGGGCCTGTACGTCGAGACTTTCGGAACCGAAAAGGTTGATCCTCTCAAGATTGAAAAGGCTGTGCGTGAGGTCTTTGACCTGCGCCCGTTAGCGATTATCAATGACCTTGATTTGCGCCGACCCGTCTATAAAAAGACCGCGGCTCACGGTCACTTCGGCCGCAATGAACCCGAGTTTACGTGGGAGCGCTTGGACCGTGTTGAGGCTCTGCGTTCGGCGGTTTCAGCATCCTAATGCGTGGACCTGCGGGTATGCAGCCCAGTAAAGTGGATGCTCAGAGTCCTACCGATACTTCGTCGATGAACGTATCAGAATCTGAGCCCGCTCAGCAGGAATCCCTGCAACAGCCTGATCTGTTGCAGGGATTTCCTGCTCTTCGCGATGCCCTGATTCCTCCCGAGTCTGAGCCTGTTGATGTGCATCAGCGGCTTGCTCAGAGCGGGGTGCCGTACCCGGTGGCTCGGGTTCGGTTGGATAATACGCTGCCGCATCTTGACCGTACCTTTGACTACCAGGTTCCCGCTGAGCTGAGCGAAGATGCGGTTCCCGGCGCTCGTGTGCGTGTGCGGTTCGGTTCGCAGCGGGTTACGGGTTTTATTGCGGAGCGCGCCGAAACGACCGATGTTGCTAAGGGTCTGCAGCCGCTTTTATCGGTTCTGTCTCGGATCCCTGCGGTTTCTGCCGAGATTTTTGATCTTGCAGAGGCGCTTGCCGATCGGTACGCCTCAACCGTGGCGAATGTTTTGCGGCTTGCGGTGACGCCGCGCGTGGCATCTCTTGATAAACAGTACGCGCAGTTTTTGCCTACGTTCTCTGAGCTCACGGGACTGCCGCAAGGATCTGATGAAACCGCCGATAAGGCGGAAGATAGCGTTTCTGAATCGGTCGCCGAAGATGGCTTAGATACCGACCACGAGCCGCAGGAGGAAGTTTCCGAGGAATTACCGACCAGTGGTTCGCCCTCTTTGACCGACGATATTCGTGGTTTCCTCTTGGGCGGTTTCGCGCCCTACCAGATTCACCCTCTTGCCACCCAGGTTTCGGCGGAGGACTCCCGTGCCTTTAGCGATTATGAGAATGGCGCTGAGTTTTTAGAGGATCTAGCGGCTGGGTCCCCGGCGCGTGCGGTCATGAATGTGCTGCCCGCGCATCCTGAGTTTGATTGGGCTGAGCTACTGGCTATTGCCGTGGTAACGGCGGCTGCGAATGGCCGTGGTGCCTTGGCGGTGGCTCCCGATCAGAAGACTCTCGACAGGCTTGAGTCCGCGCTGAAACGTCGGGTGCCGGCGGGTGCTTATGTTCGGTTGAGTTCGAGTGATAAACCGCATAGTCGGTATCACGCCTATCTGAAGGCGCGCCTGGGGTTGGTGCCTATTGTGATCGGCACTCGTGCAGCAGCCTACGCACCTGTTGCCAACTTGGGGCTGGTGGTGTGCTGGGATGACGGTGATCCTTCGCTCGTGGAGCGCCGTTCGCCCTATTGTCATGCGCGCGATGTGCTGTTATTGCGCGCCCAAGCAACGGATGCGGCGGTCCTGTTCGCTGGGTACGCAATGAGCAGCGAATCGGCACGATTGGTACGCACCCGGTGGGCTTCGCATGTGCGGGCACCTCGGGCGACGGTGCACGAGTTTTCGCCGCGCATTTTTTCGACGGGCAACGACTACCAGTTGGCGCGTGACCCGTTGGCGGCTGTGGCGCGTATTCCTCGGTTGGCGTTTGAGCGTGCGCGTGAGGCTCTGCAGCACGGCCCAGTGCTGGTGCAGGTTGCGCGCAGCGGCTATGTTCCGTCGTTTTCGTGCCAGCGGTGCCGCATGCCCGCGCGCTGTAATACGTGCCGGGGGCCACTCTCACTAGCGGCGGGTGCTTCGGTGCCGAGTTGTTCGTGGTGCGGGCGTTTAGCGCAGCAGTGGCGGTGCGCCGAATGTGGGTACGATCAGTGGCGTTCGGGCACCGTGGGGGCTTTGCGTACCGCGGAGGAGCTGGGGCGCGCCTTCCCGGGTGTCCCGGTAATTTCTTCAGCGGGGGACCATGTGCGCGCTTCGGTGGGTGCCGAATCTGTGCTGGTGGTGGCGACCCCGGGGGCTGAGCCGGTGGCGTTTGGCGGTTATGCGGCGGCGTTGCTTTTGGATGCCGATTCTATGCTGCGTTTTGATTCTTTGCGTGCCCCGGAGGCCGCGTTGCGGCGCTGGTTTAATGCGGCCGCGCTCGTGCGTTCTGCGGCTCAGGGCGGGATTGTAGTGACGACTGCCTCGCCATCGCAGGTGGAGCAGGCGTTGGTTCGGTGGGACCCCACATGGTTTGCCCTGTATGAGCTGGATGAGCGGTCGCAGATCGGTTTGCCCCCGGCGGTACGCACATCGGCCATTACGGGTACCGAGGACGATGTTCAGGCATTCCTGGCGAAGCTGAACCTGCCGGAAGACGTTCGGGTAACCGGACCCGTGCCGCTGGATGAAGATTACTTTACACATCAATCTGCCGGTGTCGAGAGCGGGGGAGAGGGCGATATATCTGAGCCTTCACCGTCGGCGGCTGAGGAAGCGGTGCCCGGCGACTGGCGCGCCATTCTCTTCTTCACCTACGCTCAAGCACCGCAGGTCACCCACGAGCTGCGCTCCGTGCGTGCGGCACTCTCAGCGCTAAAGCGTGTCGGAGCGGTGCAGGTCCGTTGTGATGGGCTAGATGTGGTGTAAGTATAAAAATTATTATGCTAGTATACTTTATATTTGTATACAGTGTTACAATATGTATTATGTGATCGAGAGGAAATTATGGACATAAAAGAGGAATTAAGAAAACTCCTTAAAGGGAAAAATTCTCCATTTCTATTTATAGGCTCTGGATTTTCAATGCGCTATGCAGGTACTCCAACATGGGAGGCTTTGCTAAAAGAAATAGCTAATTTATCTGGGTTAGAATATGGGTATTATGCACCTAATGGTGAAGAACTTCCCCAAGTCGCTTCAGCCTTATCTGAGCGTGTCCGTGAAGAATGGTGGAATGGTACAGCATTAGAAAAATATATAAATAATGCAGGAGGCAAAGATATTGGTCGTGGTGAGCAGAGTGCACTCAAATATATTGCATGCCAGATTATAGAAAATAGAGTAAAAAATAGCGGGTTCTGTAATAGAGATACCTTAGATCCAATTCTTCAAGAAGAACTAACTCAATTTTCTACAATAAATGTCCCAGGAATTATAACTACAAACTATGATTCACTTCTTGATACGATATTCCCCGGATACTCAGTGTATGTAGGTCAAAATGAGATGCTCATGTCTCCAATACAGGGTGTTGGTGAAATATATAAAATACATGGAAGTGTCAGTAACTATGAATCTTTAGTTCTAACAAAAGAAGATTACAAAAAATTTGATGACCGAGGTGCTTATTTAACATCTAAAATATTAACTATGTTTGTGGAAAATCCGATCATATTTATAGGATATTCAATAAGTGATCCAAATATTAAGAAAATACTTTCATCTATAATTATATGCCTCGAAGGACATCCAGATTCAGCAAAAATATATGACCTACAAAACCAACTAATATTCATTAGGTGGTCAAAATCCGGCAATGAGTCACGAGAAATTTATCGTATATCTGTAGGAAAACATGACCTTCAGATTCCATGTATAAATGTATCAAATTATATTGATTTATACTCATATTTATCTGAAACTAAACAAAAAGTTTCTGCTCCTGTCATGCGGCTATTTAAAAATCAATTATACGAGCTAGCAACAGAACATGATCCAAGCTCAAAAATTGCATCAATAGATATTGAAGAATTAGAAAAACGAATTGAGAAAAATCAAGATATAGATCTTGAATTTATCGTTGGTATCGGCGTTCGTGAGAAATATCTTGCGAACACCGGATTGCACGAGGTAAAAAGTTCTCAATTTATCCATGAATATCTCTGGGGCAGTAAAATTCAGTGGGGTGCCAAACAGAGAATTGAGTATGTATCAGACAAAAAACGACTTCGTGCGTGGATGCCAATCCATAAATACCTCGCCGAAATTACTGAGGAAGATCTAAACGATCTGCTAACTAGATCGGCAAGTAAAGATATAAAAAAGAATATTCAAGAACGGATTACCCGTGTTAAAACCAAAATATCCTCTGCTTCAACACGGAAGTTCTTTCAAGAAAAGATAAGTAAAAGTGAATTAACTTTTGAAAATATTATTAACTATAACATGCAAGATAATTCAAAAATTTCTTATGAAAGTCGCTTGAATGCTATATTTAAGCTTGAAAAGAATAATATAAATTCTGATGAATTCGAAAAATATCTTAGAGATATATGGGACGATCTGCCCAATAAACCCGCTACTTTAAAAGCAAAAGCCGTGTGCTTTCTCGACTACCTTAAATATTCAGACAGTTCAGATGCAAAATTACATCTAATAGATTAGATAACCTTAACTTTATTCTTGTAGAGAATTTATGATTCGTACCAGCTTCAACGCCGAGTCCCGCCAGGAATAGTGCGAGGCATCCTGCAGGCCTTCGAGGATCACGCGGTCACGTACTGTGTCGTTTTCGAGGGAGCGGATCGCCTCAACCCAGGCGGGCGCATCCGCCTGTGGATCCTCTGTGACAGGAGCGAAAACGGCGTGCGGGGCGATCTCGCGAAAAATATCGATATTGCTAATCACGGCGGGGCAGCCCGCCGCCTGAGCCTCCACCACAGGCAGCCCATACCCCTCAGCCCGTGAAGCCGTCACCAGTGCGTGCGCAGACTCCAGCAGCTCCGCATACTCTTCATCAGAGACCCCGTTGTGCACCACCACTTTCGAGCCTGCCGCCAGGGGAGAGAGCAGCCCCTGATCTTCAAGCTCGGCACGGCGCGCATCCGGCATCTTCGACAGCAGATGCAGCGTGTACCCCGGCAGCTCACGCATGGCGTACAGCAGAGTCTCAACATTCTTATACGGCATGAACGAGCCCATATACACTAGGTGCCTGCTTGCACCCTCAGCCCGTGACTTCGCACGGCGCAGGGCCTCATCCTCGCTCACCACAGACCCCGGCTGTGGGGCGTTCGGCACCACATGCAGCGGCTTCTCCGTCAGTCGGTGCTCACGAATCAACCGCGCCGTAGACTCCGAAACCGTCACCACGGCATCTGCCCGGTTCAGCAGTATGCGCTGCGGTGTATAGCTCTTATGGAACAGCCGCCACCCCGCACGCACCGGTGCAGGCAAAAATCCCGGAGGAGTCGGGTGCGCATAATAAATCAGGTCATGCAGGGTCAGCACCAGCTTGAACTTACGCCCTACCGAACCGATCGTCTGCATAGGGGAAAACACCACATCCGGCTTGTACTTGTTGAGCTGAAGAGCCGCAGTCGGTTCTAAGGGGCCGGTCGGCGAACAAATCTTCACGTGCGGCAAATCCGGGAGCATCTGCAGCTGGCGTTCATCACTAATCACCATCACCAACTGCAGATCGGCGACCTCGGGAGCATTGGAATCCATCAGGTCCTTCAACGCGCCCAACAGCGAAGCGGTATACCGGCTAATGCCGTCGTGAAAGCCAATACGTGTATAACGGGCGTCAACCATAAGTTTCATAGGATTCTCCTCGGGATTACACCGTAAAATCTTCGTGCGTGAACTCTGCAATCAAACCTGCCGCCGCTGTAGGCGTCTCATAATGAATCAAATGCCCAACCTCAGGAATCATCTCAAAACGTTCACCGGGGGAGTGCGGGCGCCCCTCAAGCGCGGCAAACATTGTGCGCGCCGTCTGCGGGGTACCCAAATCATCGTCTTCGGCAACAAGCATCTGCACGGGAACTTGAATCTGCGGGGCAAACTCGGCGGCGGTTGCCGAAATCGAAACCTCATACGCCTGCAAAACACCCTTACGCGATCCGAAAGACCCAAAATATGCGGCGTGCTGGTTATTGATAAAGCGGCGCATGGCGGGTTCGCGGGTGCGCATCATCAGCTCGCTCGTCACACGGGTAATCAGCTGCGAACGCAGCAATGGATAGCCAATTTTTTCGGGAAGCGCCGCGCCCACGCGATAGTAAAACGATGCCGCTCGCGAGGCAATCTTCTGTGACCCTTCGAGTGCGGGCTCGCTAATGGGGTTAATGAGCGTTAGGCGGTCAAGTCCATGTGGATATTCGGCGGCATAAGCGGCGGTTACGATAGATCCAAACGAGTGTCCTACCACGTGAATATCAGAGCCATCAGGGCATGCAGGGTTTATCTGCTCAATAAGCGCGTGCAGCCATGCGGTATAGCCCTGCAAAGAAACAGTCATGGGCAGGTCTTCTGAACGCCCAAAACCCGGTAAGTCAGGGCTGATAATACTAGCTTCGGGTAAAAGCTTCAGAAGCCTGTTCGCAATAATCTCAAGCCCGTGATGATCGCCGCGGAACCCGTGAATCAGCAGGATCTTTGGAGAGCTTTCGACAGGAAAAACGCCGGTGTTCATGCCCGCACCGTACTGCCAATACCGTGTAGTTGCCCCAAGAAGCTCTATTTCAAATCTGGTGCCCGGGATGAGTGCCCCCGGCACACCTTCAAGAACGGTACTGGGTGATGTCACGGCGGGTGCCTTTCGTGTGTTGCGGGCTCGGTCGCTGTAAATCCCTGCGGGAGATTCACGGAGGGCGTGCGTAAACCGGCTTACGCACACAATGATTTCTCTCAGTGTACGTGGAATTTCTGTGTAGGTGCTGGAGATTTAGATGAAAAGTCAAACAATATTCAGAGTTTTTCGTCGTATACGGCTAAAAATGGTTTATACGCGCGGGGGTAATCGGGCGGAAACGAAGGCGAAGCGGGCGCGGACGGTGGGCATCCACGATATGAAACGGGAACTCGTGAGTTTATGAATACATCAAGAAACCTTTGTGGGTACACGCTAGAATAGGTTGGTTAGCGAAAATCAAACGTCAAAGGAATCGTAGTGTCTGCTGAGGTAGAGACCGAACGCACCGAGAATGCGTATGACTTCCGTGCACAGGAAGCGAAATGGCGCCCCTACTGGGAAGAAACGGGTGTCTTCAAGCCAACCGGCAACGCCGCGAAAGGTCGCCGCTATGTGCTAGACATGTTTCCGTACCCCTCAGGCGACCTGCATATGGGCCACGCAGAAGCGTTTGCTATTGGAGACATGAATGCCCGCTACTACAAGCAGCGCGGCTACGATGTTCTGCACCCCATCGGTTGGGATTCTTTCGGTTTGCCCGCAGAAAACGCTGCTATCAAGAACGGTACCCACCCAAAAGAGTGGACCTACAAGAATATTGACACGCAGGCAGAATCTTTCAAACGCTACGCTATCGCAGTGGACTGGGATCGACGCCTGCACACCTCAGACCCCGAATACTATAAGTGGACCCAGTGGCTTTTCGAGCAGTTCTATAAGAAGGGCTTGGCCTACCGCAAAGACTCGATGGTGAACTGGTGCCCCAAAGATCAGACCGTGCTCGCGAACGAGCAGGTGGTTAACGGTGCCTGTGAACGATGCGGCACCACGGTTACTAAGAAGTCGCTAAATCAGTGGTACTTCAAGATTACTGACTACGCCCAGCAGCTTCTTGACGATATGGAGCAGCTTGAGGGCAAATGGCCCGAACGTGTTCTGCTGATGCAGCGGAACTGGATTGGACGTTCCGAAGGTGCTGAGGTTCGTTTCAAGATTGAGGCTACCGAGGCGCAGCCTGCCGAATCCTTCACGGTCTTCACCACCCGCCCAGATACCCTCTACGGTTCAACCTTTATTGTTGTTGCCGCTGACTCGACCTTTGCCGAGAAGATTGTGGCACCCGAACAGGCACAGGCGCTAGAGGACTACCGCGAGCAGATTAAGGCGCTCAGCGATATTGACCGCCAGTCTTCCGAGCGTGAAAAGACCGGTATGTTTACTGGGCGCTACGCAATCAACCCGCTGAACGGCGCAAAGCTGCCGGTCTGGGCTTCCGATTATGTGCTTGCCGATTATGGTACCGGCGCTATTATGGCGGTGCCCGCGCACGATCAGCGCGACCTTGACTTCGCCAAGAAATTCGACCTGCCGATCGTGACGGTGCTCGATGTTGAGGGCGAGGAAGACCCAGCCGAGTCGGGTATCGCCACTGCGGGCGATGGGGTGCTCATTAACTCCGGTGAGCTAACCGGACTTCCTAAGGCAGAGGCTATTGCGAAGGCTACCGAGCTGGTTGAGGCTGCCGGCACCGGCGAAGGTAAGGTTATTTACCGCCTGCGCGACTGGTTGCTCTCGCGCCAGCGTTTCTGGGGCACGCCTATTCCCGTGATTCACTGTGAGGACTGTGGCGAGGTACTGGTTCCTGAAGAACAGCTGCCGGTTCTGCTCCCAGATAATCTGCGCGGTGAACAGTTAGCTCCCAAGGGACAATCACCCCTTGCTGCCGCCGATGATTGGGCTATAGTTCCCTGCCCACAGTGCGGTAAGAGCGCCCGCCGCGATTCCGACACGATGGATACCTTCGTGGATTCCTCCTGGTACTTCCTGCGCTATGCTTCGCCCCGCTACGCCGAAGGCCCCTTCGACCCGCAGGCGATCAGGGAATGGGGCGCGGTCGATATGTACGTGGGCGGTGTGGAACACGCAATTCTGCACCTGCTGTACGCGCGTTTCTTCACCAAGGTTATTCGCGATCTGGGGTTGATTGAGCATAGTGAACCGTTCAAGGCTCTCATGAATCAGGGTCAGGTTCTCAACGGCGGTAAGGCCATGTCGAAATCGCTGGGCAATGGTGTAAACCTGGGTGAGCAGCTTGATAAATTCGGTGTGGATGCAGTGCGCACTACCATGATCTTCGCTTCGCCGCCCGAAGATGATGTGGACTGGGCGGATGTTTCGCCCGCCGGTTCGCAGAAGTTCTTGGCGCGCGCATGGCGTATTGCTCAAAACGTTACCTCCGAACCTGGTGTGGATGCGGCATCCGGCGATGCGAACCTGCACAAGCTGGTGGCGCGTACCATACACGATGTGAAGCAGCTTCTTGACGCGGGCAAGTTCAACGTGGTGGTCGCCAAGACTATGGAGCTGGTGAACGCTACCCGTAAGGCTATCGATTCGGGCCCTGGGGGAGCAGACCCCGCGGTGCGCGAAGCCGCCGAAACTATTGCGATCTTATTGTCACTCTACGCGCCGTACACCGCCGAGGACATGTGGCACGCGCTGGGATACGATAACCCGGTGCTGACCGCAGGTTTCCCGCAGGTAGATGAATCCCTGCTCGTGGATGATACCGTCACCGCAATCGTACAGATCAAGGGCAAAGTTAAGGCGCGCCTTGAGGTATCAAAAGATATTTCTGAAGCTGAGCTTGAAAAACAAGCCCTGGAGGACGAGACTATCGCGAAGCTGGTGGAAGGCTCCGAAATCCGTAAGGTGATTGTGCGAGCCCCCAAACTGGTGAATATCGTCATCTAGAGTTTTCAGAACGTTGATGCGGTGCCGCCGGAAGAAAACTTTTCGGGTTTTTCTTCCGGCGGCACCATTCTTTTTAGCTATGATGAGAAAGTCGGTTATTGCAAATTGCCGTATTTTTAAGATTCAGGAGGTACCTTATGGGACGCATCGCTGTCGTGACAGACTCAGCCGCTGCTATTGCTCCTGAAATTCTTAAGGAGCGGCAAGAACGCGGTGGCTTTGCTGTGGTACCCATGCCGGTATCCGTTCAAGAGACGCCCGCACGCGCAGGCATCAGGGGCACACGAACCGAGACGAATACCCGCGATTTAACCGGTCTTAGCCTCGAGGAAATTGACGAAGCCATTTTAATGGCGCATGTCCTCGGAAATACGGTCAATACCTCCGGCCCTGCCCCCGGTGTCTTTGCCGATACCTACGATGCCCTCGTTGATGAAGGGTACGAGCATATTCTGTCGATACACCTCTCGGGAGAGCTCTCTGGAACCGTTGAGTCAGCGCGAGTGGGTGCGCAGCTTTCTAAAGCGCGAGTGACCGTACTTGATTCCCGTACCGTCGCCGGAGCCTATGGGCATGCGGCATTGCACGCCCATGATATAGCCGATATTTGCGATAGTCCTGAGGAACTTGCCGAAGTAGTTACCGGTATATGCGCCGAGACCGACATTTATTTCTACATTCCTACTCTCGATGCGCTTCGCCGCGGGGGTCGTGTCTCGCCCGCGTTGGCGATGGTCGGGCAGATGTTCCAGATCAAGCCTATCGGCACGGTCGCGGATGGAAAACTGACCTATGTTGAGCGCCCCCGTACCGCAACGCGCGCGAAAGAACGCCTCACGCAGATTATTCGTGACGTTTGTACTAAGCACCAATCGGTAAAAAAGCATCCTGCAGCTACGGCTGCGCAGCACAGCGTACGACCAACCGGTCACGTGGTAGCGCTTCACCATATGGGGAACCTTGCGGAGGCTAAAGCCTTGCAAGATTCGTTGGGCGCCTTCGCTTCGGACACGGTTCTCAGCTCTCTCCCGCCCGTATTAGCAGCGCATTCCGGACTGGGAGCACTTGCCGCTGTCATCTATTAGCCATACGATGTGAGAATGTCATTTTTCTTTGTGTAGCCGCTAAAATTACCCGATTCACCCGCAAAAATTGGCGCAATCCCTGTGGATAGCCGGTTTTTGTGTCCCACTCGGATAGTTATCCACAGAATATAGGAATCGCTCGGCAGACGAGCAAGCACACGGCTAGGCTTGCACTATGACCCGCGATAACGCCCACCAAGCATTTCATCCACTAAGCTCTTCTATGCAGACGCTAACCGAAAGAGCCGAGACGTCGTTACAAGCACAGGAAGCTCAGACAGAGAAGCAAAGCCCGTATGAGATCTGGGATGACGAGCCCACAGAACGCCTTATGCCGCATGATGATTTTGCGGAAGGGTCTGCTTCTTCTGCCTCGGTGGGGAAAAGCCCTCGAAGACTCTACTCAGATTCTTACGAACAAACCGTGTATGAGCAGCATGAGTCGGCATCTGAACAGCTCTTAAGACGAGTTAGACAACGCGCCACTCATAGCACCGAACCAGACGATTTGGCGGAAAGCTACTACGAGGGCACGCAGCAGCAGATCTCCACGGTAAAACCTGCGCACAACCCTGCCAATGAACAGCGCGGTGAGCGCACTACTCACGTTATTGCACAGCGTGAGAATATGCCCGAAGAGCTCATTCAGGATGAATGGGACGAATGGGAAACACCAGCGAAAACCCGTGCTTTCCGGTGGAAGATTCCGCCCTATGCCGTCTTCGTTTTAGCCTTGGGCGTTCTAGGAATTATTCTCTGGGGGTTGCTAGGATTTACACCCACTCCGCAAGCAAACGAAGAGTCTACCAGTAGCGCCCAGGTGGCGGCACCAGGGGTTAGCTCATCCGTACTTCCGAGTGCCGCCCCCTCAGATTCATCTGCGCAGAATAAGGGTCCGAATAAGAATGGCACCATTCGAGTGCATATAGCTGGAGCAGTCAAAACTCCTGGCGTGCAAACGCTCCCTGCTGATGCCCGCGCCATTGATGCCCTTGAAGCCGCAGGAGGTGCAACCCCGGATGCCGACCTCAACCGGGTGAACCTCGCGGGCAGCCTTAGCGACGGCACACAGCTTTACATCCCCAAGACAGGGGAGACCGCTGCACCGGCACTTGCCGCACCAGCCGGAGGAAACAGTGCTTCACCCAACGGTTCTCCGGGAACCGCGCAAAATCCTGCGGCACCGCAATCTTCCGCGGGCACTGGGCAGCAGAGCGCACCGGGTTCTCCTATCAACCTGAATACTGCGACTGCCGAGCAGCTGCAGACTTTGCCGCGCATTGGTCCTTCTCTGGCCGCCCGCATTATTTCTTGGCGTGATGCTCACGGAGGCTTCAAAAGTGTTGATGAACTGGATGCGGTACCCGGCATCGGTCCCTCTCTCATGAGTTCGCTACGCCCGCTCGTCACAGTCTAAATCCGTTAGCGTCAAACATATAGGTAATGAGCCGCATCATGAGTTTTCTGCACATTCCGCCTAAGCTCAAACCATATCTCACTCGAAATTTCGCCCATACCGAGTGGATGCGCTATCGCCGCGACCATAACCGCGAATGGTTTCGCGCTGTCAGTGCCATTATTCACCTTGATATACGGCTTATAGTCTCGGCGGTCGTACTCTGGATTTTCACGCTGGCCGCCATGTATCACGGTACTTTTCAGCCCTATAAATACTACGTTTTAGTGACTATTAGCCTGCTCGGAGTAATCACCATAACGCTCAATACCTTCTATGGACGCAAAATCGCCCATATTCTTTGTCCTATCCTCGGGCAGTTCATGTTCATTATGCTCTTGGTGACTCTGCAAGCTGTCCTGCTCATACTGACCGGAACGGATTCCAGCCGCACGACCCTAAGAGATGCCGAAGGAGCCTCGTTACGTATAACCGGAGTCATCAGGGAAATACGCCCTCTTGACTCGCATACGAATATGATCATTCTCAGCACCGACACAGCTCAATACCGTAATCTTCGAGCACCAATTCATGAAGATATTCGTATTTACAACAACACACAAAAACAGCAGCTTAACCCCGGAACCCGGGTTAACGCGCTCGGAACCCTTGAAAATAAAGGCACCACCGCATTCCTCAAAGGCGCAAGCATATTCCCTCAACCGAACCAAAATCTTGAGCACACACGCGCCCTAAACACCAGGATGCGCGATTACGCCCGCCGACACCTCGATGCCGAAACCACGGCGTTACTTCTAGGTACCGCCTATGGCGATGACTCCGCGATGCCCAACACCAGTAAGGAAAACTATAAGCTTAGCGGGCTCAGTCACCTTACCGCAGTCTCTGGAGCAAATATCGCCATCATTTTCATGGCTGGATACCGTTTTGGAATTCTCGTGCGCGTTCCACGCCGCCTCATGATCGGAATGGGTATTACCGCCGTCGTTCTCTACTCCACGATTCTCACCTTTGAGGGATCCGTAATCCGCTCTATTCTCATGGGGTCACTAGGAGCTTTGGCGATGCTCCGCGGCACAGGGAGAAATACTCTTAGCGCGCTCGCCACCACTATCGTGCTCTGCCTCATCGCTGCGCCGAAACTCGCCGGTGACCTCGGCTTCGTGCTCTCCACCGTGGCTACGGCATCGCTGATAGCGCTCGGACCCTCACTCACGCGCCTCTTGATGCGCATTCTACCGCACACCCTCGCCGAACTTATAGCAGCTTCCGCCAGCGCCTCGCTCTGGTGTACCCCTGTGATTTTAGGTATCAGCGGCAAAATACCGCTCTATACCATTCCCGCAAATATGCTTGCCGCTCCACTAACCGCGATCACCTTGTTTGCTGGTCTTGCCGCGTTCCTGAGCTACAGCATCAACTTCACGGCCATCACGGATATTGCTCTTATTCTCGGTAGAATACCGGCACAGGGCATCGAATACATAGCGAAATATTTTGCACAAGCACCCGCAAATCCACTCGATGTAGATGTTACTCTGGCATCTGTAGCTTTTGCTGGAGTTACTGTCTTTGCGGGTAGCCTGCTGATATGGCTCTGGGATTACCGTATTTACAAGCGCGAGCTTCACCTCGATTATGTACGTATACCTGGTACTCAGCATGCAACCAGCACGCGCCGTCAATCACCAACGCACCAAATAGGTCAAAGACACTTCGGTATGATAGAAACAGCAACACACCGAACGAGCAATGAGGTACCGTGACTCCCAGGGGAAGCTCATCACGCGGCAACTACCGCGGCCAACGCGCTAATAAAACGCTTGATAACGCATGGCGCACCGTAGATCCCGCACCGGTCATCATGCTCCACGGTTCCGAAGAGTATTTCGCTTCACGAGCACGTGAACGTCTGCGCACCGCTTTTTATAGCACCTATCCAAATGCAGACCTAGTCACCATCAACGCTTCCACCTACACTGCGGGGGAACTCACTCTCCTCGCGAGCCCGTCGCTCTTCGGGACTGCCAAAATAATAGATGCTGACAACGTCGCCACCATGAGTGAAGATTTCCTTAACGATGTTCTCAGCTACATTGCTGCCCCAGAATCCGACATTATGCTCATCATGCAGCATTCTGGCGGCAACCGCGGCAAAAAACTCATTGATGCCATACGTAAAAACCACGTTCTTATTCCCTGTAAACCGCTCAAAGCCGAGCGCGAAAAAACGGAATTTGTCACCAGTGAATTCCGAGCGGCTAAACGCACTATCGATCCCGGCGCCCTACGCCTACTTGTAGCCGCCACCAATGACACCGCTGAACTCGCTTCCGCCTGTGCTCAACTTCAAGCAGATGTTGCGGGAAATATTACCGAAGAGATCGTGAACCGTTACTATGGCGGGCGAACCGAAGTTACCGCTTTTCGGGTGGGAGACGCCGCTGTTACGGGAAACGCAGCAGAAGCGCTTAGGCTTTTGCGACATGCTTTAGCAACGGGAACAGAGCCTATCCCTCTGTTGGGGGCACTTGCCATGCGTATTCGCAATATTGCCCGCGTGCATCATGTGCGTGCTAGTGCCCAAGAACTTGCCCGTGAGGTAGGTATGGCTCCATGGCAGGTTGAACAGGCACAACGTGACGGAAGGCGTTTCACCGGTGAACAGATCGCCCGTATCGTGCAGCTACTTGCTGATGCCGACGCACAGCTCAAGGGGGAGGGTCTAGACCCGGTATATGCGGTTGAACGCGCGGTACTTGCCATTGCGTTGCCTCATAACCGCTCATAAATGCATTTTTATTTTGCTCATATATGAGCTAGGGAAAGATTTACGTCATAAGGCATAATGGACTCCATGCTACAAACACTGAAAAAAGCATTCTTCGCCGTTTTGCCTTCGCTTCGGAAAGCAGCAGAAGATGCTCTGCGTGATAACGCACAACAGTCGCAAGCACAGACCAACCACGATTCTGAACAACCTCAGACATCAAATGCGCCGAAACCAGGCCCCGGTGCTTCTAAGTCTGCGCCCTCTCAACAGCAGAGTTCGCAGGGACAGGGCTCAGACTATCCAGGAGACTATCGCGGGTCTATTGACTTTGAGTATTCTCCCTCATTGGACGGCGATCCAGATCCTGGTGAGATCGTGTGGACTTGGGTTCCTTACGAAGAAGACCATACTCAGGGTAAAGACCGCCCGGTCATCCTTGTAGGACGTGACGGGGAATACCTGCTTGCCTTCATGATGACCAGCAAAGACCACAACAACCGCGATCATGCAGATTCTAATTATCTAGATATTGGTTCAGGCTCTTGGGATTCCCAGGGTCGGGCCTCCGAGGTCAAACTCAATCGCGTCTTACGGGTGCGTCCTGAGAACATGCGCCGTGAAGGGGCAATTATGCCTCAAGAGACTTTCCGCCTTATCGAACAAGCCTACAACCGCCGTTAGTCCGAGATTGTACCTATCTCAAAAGCGCGAAAATCATATATCATCCTTGAAATAAAAGGTATTCTTACAGGCACTTATCTGCTATGATTTGTGGTTGAGTGTCTGGTGGTCATCAGGCACTGCTGGCCGGTTGCCATAGGCATCCCCACGCCGCTCAGTCGATGATCGGTCAGCATAGCCCTCACCGACCAATAAGACAAACAGAAAGTTTAATCGTGGCTAATATCAAGTCCCAGAAAAAGCGCATCCTCACCAACGAGAAGGCTCGTCTGCGTAACAACGCTATTAAATCTGAGCTGAAGACCGCAACCCGCCGGGTTAAGGAAGCTGTTGAGGCACAGAACAAGGAAGCTGCCGAAGAGGCACTGCGTTTTGTGAGCCGCAAGCTGGATAAGGCTGTTTCTAAGGGTGTTCTGCACAAGAAGAACGCTGCTAACAAGAAGTCCGGTCTAGCGCATCTGGTTAACAAACTTTCCTAATGTCAGCCTCTGTATGAGGCGCATTGCGAAGTGATAAGGTTTCCCCGTCGGTTCTCTCCCGGCGGGGAATTCTTTGTGCCCGCCAGCCGTGCCGGTTCGCGCTTCCAGCGTGCATTATGGGAAAATAAAAGATAACTGTGCCAGCTGCCTGATGAACCTCCATGAAAGGAATATGCGAGTGGCTCCTCTGTCGAAAAATCCGCCAATACCGGCGGCTACCGACCCCGCGATTATTCGCAACTTCTGCATTATTGCACATATCGATCACGGAAAATCCACGCTCGCTGACCGTATGCTTCAGGCAACTGGCGTTGTCGCGCCGCGCGATATGAAGGCACAATACCTTGACCGCATGGATATTGAGCGTGAACGAGGCATCACCATTAAATCCCAGGCAGTACGTATGCCATGGGAGATCGACGGTACTTCCTATGCACTCAATATGATTGATACTCCGGGACACGTTGACTTCACCTATGAAGTCTCTCGCTCACTTGCCGCATGCGAAGGCGCTCTGCTTCTTGTTGATGCAGCACAGGGGATTGAAGCCCAAACTCTCGCCAACCTTTACTTAGCGATGGAGAACGATCTTACGATTATTCCCGTCCTGAATAAGATCGACTTGCCCGCCGCTATGCCCGATAAATATGCTGAGGAGCTGGCAAACCTTATTGGTTGCGAACCTGAGGAGGTTCTGCGAGTTTCGGGTAAAACCGGTGAGGGTGTAGAAGCTCTACTGGATCGTATTGTCGAAGGTATACCCGCGCCCGTTGGCCAAGCGAATGCGCCTGCCCGCGCCATGATTTTTGACTCGGTGTACGATTCCTACCGCGGAGTGGTCACCTATGTGCGTGTCGTAGATGGAAAACTTGAACCGCGCCAGAAAATCAAGATGATGTCTACCGGAGCAGAACACGATCTGCTTGAGATTGGGGTAATTTCACCCGACCCCATTCCCTCCAAAGGGCTGAGCGTAGGTGAAGTGGGCTATTTGATCACTGGCGTGAAGGACGTTCGGCAGTCCCGCGTGGGCGATACCGTAACCTCTGCCGTCAAGCCTGCCGCAGAATCCCTAGGCGGCTATGAAGACCCGAAACCTATGGTGTT
This sequence comes from Rothia sp. HMSC058E10, assembly GCF_001809415.1. Lineage (NCBI taxonomy): Bacteria > Bacillati > Actinomycetota > Actinomycetes > Micrococcales > Micrococcaceae > Rothia > Rothia sp. HMSC058E10. Next base: position 114,892 of record NZ_KV797619.1, read on the forward strand.
CTCTGGGCTATTTCCTATTGATGGTTCAGATTATCCGGCGTTGCGAGATGCCCTAGACAAGCTCAAGCTCAACGATGCTGCGCTTGTCTACGAACCCGAAACTTCTGCAGCACTCGGGTTTGGTTTCCGGTGTGGCTTCTTAGGCCTGCTGCACCTTGAAATCGTGCGCGAACGCTTGGAACGCGAGTTCAATCTCGACCTTATTTCGACCGCCCCCAACGTTATCTACGATGTTGTGGACGAATCGGGTAATGCAAAGCGCGTGACTAATCCAAGCGAGTTCCCCGAGGGTAAAGTCGCAACCATTCGTGAACCGATGGTGGCATGTACGATTATTGCCCCCAGCGACTATATTGGGGCGATCATGGAGTTGTGCCAGTCGCGCCGCGGGCAAATGGGCGGCATGGACTACCTATCTGAGGATCGCGTTGAGATGCGGTACCGCCTGCCGCTGGCCGAGATTGTCTTTGATTTCTTCGATCAGCTCAAGTCCCGTACTCGTGGGTATGCATCCTTGGACTGGAAGTTCGATGGTGAGGAAGAGGCTGACCTGGTGAAGGTCGATATCCTGCTTCAGGGTGAGAAAGTGGATGCTTTCTCGGCTATTACCCATCGCGACAAGGCCTATTCGTACGGTTTGATGATGACGAGTAAACTCCGTGAGCTAATACCTCGTCAGCAATTTGAGGTTCCTATTCAGGCTGCTATTGGTTCTCGCATCATTGCCCGCGAGAATATCCGCGCTATGCGCAAGGACGTGCTGTCAAAATGCTACGGTGGCGATATTTCGCGTAAGCGCAAGCTGCTGGAAAAGCAGAAGGAAGGCAAGAAGCGCATGAAGATGGTCGGCCGCGTCGAGGTACCGCAAGAGGCATTCATCGCCGCCCTATCTTCGGGCGAAGAGAAAGAGAAGAAAGACAAAAAGAAGTAAATCTTTACCGTCTTTCTTGCGGGTAGAGACCTGACTCCAAGAAAAGAGCGTCTCTACCCATCATTTTTACGCACATGCACTCGGCTAGATTCTCATGAAGGAGGCATTGTATGGCACCCGCGCAACCGGTTGGCGCGCCCGCGCCGCGTGATGGACGCATCCCAGCCTCGTGTGCGCACGGGTGCCAAAACCGTGATTTTAGCCTCTACGTACATATTCCATTCTGCTCGGTGCGATGTGGGTATTGTGATTTCAACACTTATGCCACCGAAGATTTTGGTGACGGGATAGGGCTGGGTACGTATGCGGACGATGCTACAGCTGAGATTTTCTTTGCCGCTCGCACTCTTGAAGCATCCGGGGTGGTAAAGCGGCCGTTGCATACGGTATTCTTCGGCGGGGGTACGCCCACGAAACTCCCTGCGTATGATTTGGTGCGCATCCTGAAAACTGCAATTGATATTTTCGGTATCGAAGATGGTGCTGAGGTCACCACCGAGGCTAATCCTGACTCTGTCACCTATGAGGATCTGCAGACGTTAAAAGACGGCGGATTTACGCGTGTTTCTTTTGGTATGCAATCTGTTGTGCCCGAGGTTTTGAAAGTTCTTAACCGTACCCATACACCCGAAAATGTTCCTAAAGTTGTGGCGTGGGCGCGAGATATTGGTCTTCAAGTATCGATAGATTTAATTTATGGCTCTCCGTCAGAAACGCTGGAGCAGTGGGAGCAAAGTGTGCAAGCGGCGATTTCTTATCAGCCAGACCACATTTCTGCATATTCTTTGATTGTTGAAGACGGTACTAAACTTGCCGCACAAATTCGGCGCGGTGAATATACAATGCCTGATGATGACCTCATGGCAGATATGTATTTGCGTGCAGAAGATCTTCTCATGCAAGCCGGATATCGGTGGTATGAGGTCTCGAATTATTCTCGGTCTGAGCATACTCGAAGTGACCATAATATGGCGTATTGGCGTAATCAAGACTGGTGGGGAATAGGACCGGGAGCACATTCACATATAAACGGTACCCGGTGGTGGAATATTAAACATCCCGTTCCCTATGCGCATCGCGTTCGAGCTGGGCAGTCGCCGGCCGCAGCGCGAGAGATTTTAGACTCAGATTCTCGTTCTTTTGAGACGATTATGCTGTTGATTCGAGTACGTGAGGGGCTGCCTATGCACGAGCTTCTAGCCGTGCATCCTGCCGCTGACCTGGGGTCTTCTTTACGGTGGTTGCTCTCGCAAGGTCTCATTGAATCCGATGTTTTTACGGATACCGGTATGCCCAATCCTGATGCTTCGGTAAAACTCACGTTGCAGGGTCGACTTTTAGGTGATGCTGTTACTCGAGAATTACTTCCAGATATAAAATAAATGTCTCGTAAAATATGCGAGAATACTTACCCCAAAAATATAATTGCCTTAACTTTCAGGATAAAATAATTGAATTACTAGACATTAGGTTGAAACTAAGGTAGAGTCTATATTGGCAGGACGGTATATGTTACAGCGTGTTGTCGTCTTTGCTGAAGTTGAGTGAATACGGTTGAAGGTCCCTTGTGTATCAGGGGCCTTCAATCGTTAACAGGTGTTTTATGTGGTATGTAATATGCGCGTAAAAATAAAGGGCCACATATTCCATATCGAAATAGTGACCCGGGGTGCCTTATACGATGTATAAGTCTGTTTATACGCGGCGCTCGGCTGCCTGTTGTTGCTGTTGCCCTTCCATTTCTTCTCGGTGCTGCTTCTTCTTTTCTTTGAAGTCTTCAGCAGGCTTGAGGAAAAGGTCAAGGATACGCAGGTTGAGCTTGTACCTATGAGGTTCTCCTTGAGCGGCGTAGATGCCCGCAATTACGGAACTGATCGCCATATAAAGCCACAGAATAGCAGTAAAGAACATCATGAGGCTTGCCATGCCGGGCACAAAGCTCAAAATGAGAAGAACAAGAATTATGATTGAAGGCAGAAGCGTAAAGTTCATGGCTTCACGTGACTCTTGCTCAGTGAAGGGAGCGCGGTCACGATACAAATAGTAGATAGCAGCGGCAGGCAAAAACCCGATGATGCCGCTAAAGTGAGCAAAAGTCGCCATGCTCCGGTCCTGCGACACAGGCAAAGGTGTAATGTTTCGTTTATGCCCCTCCGGGCGAGTATCTTGAACCACAGAAATCCTGATTATTACTCGTCTATTTTGCTCTGCCGTACACATGCCTCAGTTGGTGCACCTGTACAACCTAAAATCCTTATTTATTGTAACGTGTTTTACCGAACGCCTCGCCAGAGGCGCGGCATAGACAACCTGAGCTACTCACATTACCTTATTCAGTCAGAAAATCAATGAGCGACTCAACAGGTCCTAGCAGCGTAGGATCAAGATCGGAATAAGAGTCAACTCGGGAAAGAATACGTTTCCAGGCGTTTGCCACGTCTTCCTGGTTTTGATGTGGCTGTCCCAACCGACGTAGAATTCCTTTCTTCCAGTCCTCACCTCGAGGCACCTGCGGCCATGCTGGAATTCCGAGAACCTGCGGCTTGACGGCCTGCCAAATATCAATGAAAGGGTGCCCCACAATCTTAATATTTCCAGCAGCGCCGGGAACAGCTAAAGCCTCCGCCACAACACGTTCTTCCTTGGTGCCTTTCAGAAGATGATCCACAAGAATTCCAAGTCGTCGCTCTGGACCGGGGGAGAACTCTTTAACGGCAGTTGCTAAATCATCAACACCATGAAGGGGCTCGACCACAATACCTTCAACCCGCAGATCATGGCCCCACACTTTCTCGACGAGTTCCGCATCATGAAGCCCCTCAACCCAGATTCTAGATGCGCGCGCCACCCGTGCTGGAGCGTTTTCAACTGCTACCGAACCAGAACGAGAAATTTTGCGCCCTGAGGTCTTTCGTGGTGTTGGGGCAACAATCTCAACCGGTTCGCCCTCAAGAAAGTACCCGATTCCTAAAGGAAAATTTTTGACCCGTCCGTGAGCGTCTTCAAGCCCGAAAAATATTTCTCCACCGATACGTTCGGCACGCACTACTTCGCCAACCCACCCGTTAAGATCCTCAAGGACCATCCCGCGTTTTAGCTCGACCCGACGAGGAGGAGCATGCCTGTTATTTATTGAGGCACGTGATAGATCTTGTGCACCCCAAGCGTATCGTTCACTCATATCTTGCATCCTTCGTACAACGGCACCACGGATATTGCCTGGTTTCCGCAGGTTAGCTTTTGGCAGAACCCATCCAATTCTAAAGTATTGATAACTCGCTTCTGGCGAAAGACTAGTACCGCTAGGGGTTACCCGGCTATGATAAAAGTAGTTTTTAGCACTCTCTCAATAAGAGTGCCAGATTATGCTTTTCCAGATTATTAACCACCGATAGGGTCGCAAGGAGTACCATGTCACACGAACGCCGTATGCGCATATTGCAGGCAATCGTTGAAGACTACGTGCGCACAGGCGAACCCATAGGTTCAAAGACGCTGGCACAGCGCCACCATCTTCAAGTATCCAGTGCCACGATACGCAATGATATGGCAGCTTTAGAAGAACAGGGACTTTTGAGCGCACCGCACGCCAGCGCTGGGCGTATTCCTACAGAACAGGGATACAGGTTCTTCGTCGATGCTCTAGCCGCGCCGCGTGCTCTCTCTGCAACCCAAGTTTCGGCGTTACGGCAAATTCTTGAAAGCGCACACAGCGTAGAAGACATGATTGAAGCCGCCACCCGAACACTTGCCCATCTCACGCATCAGGTGGCGCTTATCCAGTACCCAACACGTAACGCTGGAACTCTCTTGCATCTTGAGTTCGTACCCCTAGATTCACGCACGCTCTTAGCATTGCTTATCAGTGATCTTGGCACAATCCACCGGGTCACTGTGATACTGCCAGAGACTACAGCCTTATCGCATGATGAAACTGTGTCAGCTCTTGCAGCGATTAAAGAGAACCTGCTCAAAATGCTTCAGGGTTTACCTTTCGAAAACATAAGTGCATTGCTGCCAGAAGCGCATCATCCAGCGTTGCGAGGCCGTTCTCCGGAGCTCACCGAAGCTATCGTGGATCATCTGCGAGCACAGCCTTATTTTGAACGAGATATTCGCTTCGCGATCTCTGGCACCTCAAACCTAGCACGAAGTCACGACGACTTCTCGGCGAGCATAGCTCCCATTTTGGATGCGCTCGAAGAACAAGTTACGCTGCTTCGCGTGCTGTCTCACGCATCGGTTCAAGAAGCCGGGTACAGTGTAAGGATCGGTCACGAGAATACGGAGCAAGCGCTTCAAGGAGCTTCTATTGTCACTGGTGAATACGATTCACCCGTTGTAGTTTCATACGGCAAACAACATTTACCAGATAATGAAGGCGCCTTGGGGAAGCATACGGCAAAACTTGGCGTGGTGGGTCCAGTCCGCATGGATTACCGTGGTAACATTGCGGCGGTGAACGCGGTAGCTCGCTATCTAGGTCATGTCTTAGGCACACGAGCATCATGACATCGTGCGAGTAATTCCTCAGAACCCCGTAAACTTACCGATTTTATATTGACACCATATCCGGAGCACTCCGGTACGAAAAGGATAGAAGAAACACGTGAGCGATCACTACTCAACTCTTGGAGTCTCGAAGGATGCAAGCCCCGAAGAGATCAAAAAAGCGTACCGTAAAAAGGCGCGTCAACTGCACCCCGACGTTAACCCATCCGAAGAGGCAGCTGAGGAATTCAAACGTGTAACCCTCGCCTACGAAGTACTCTCAGATAACGAGAAACGCCGTAATTACGACGCTACCGGCGATGAACAGGGTCGTGCAGGATTCCCTGGAGGCGCAGGAGGGTTCGGCGGCTTTGGCTCAGGAAGTTTCGGGTTCCAAGACCTTTTCGATATGTTTACCGGAGGCGGTGGACAAAGCGGTCCCGCATCCCGCGTACGCCAGGGACAAGACGCACTTATCAACGTCTCGATATCCCTTAAAGACGCAGTTTTTGGCGTCGAAAAGACTGTAGAGCTTAACACGGCCGTCACTTGTAAATCCTGTGAAGGTGAAGGAACCGCTCCCGGAACCCACCCCGAAACCTGTGAGACCTGTCATGGCCAGGGATTCATGCAGCGCCGTGTTCAATCCATCCTAGGAACCGTCATGCAGCAGGTAGAGTGCCCCAGCTGTCAGGGATATGGCACCGTCATCAAACACCGCTGCCCAGAATGCCACGGACAGGGCCGTGTGGGCGAAAAACTCCCGCTGACCTTCACCGTTCCCGCCGGTGTTAATGACGGAGCCCGCATACGTCTGCGAGGTAAAGGCGAAGCTGGACTCAATGGTGGTCCCAATGGCGATCTTTATATTGATCTCAACGTTAAGCGCGATAAATACTTTGTTCGCGATGGTGATAATCTCACCACAACGGTGAATATTCCTATGGTCGCAGCCGTTTTAGGAACCACCGTACCCTTAGAAACCTTCGATGGGGTTCAAGAGATCACCATCCCTGAAGGCGCACAAAGCGGCGACATCGTAACTTTGAACGGCTTAGGTGTTACCCGCCTTCACTCCGATAAACGCGGAGACCTACAGGTACGTATTCAGGTCACAACACCGACCAATGTAAACTCCGAACAACGTGAGTTGCTCCAAAAATTCGCTGAACTTCGTGGAGAAGACTTGCACGAAGGCACCCACGTCAAACAAAAACATGGTCTTTTTTCGCGACTCAAAGACCAATTTAAATAGACAACATTCTTTGTATCCGAAGTGTTCTGAAAATCCTAGTACGGTAAGATGAAACACTTCGGATACAGCTTTATCAAGGATCTTATGAGCGCCCCCATTTTCTACATTACCGCCAAAGAGCTAGCCAGCTGCACGGCAGGGAGTACATTTACTCTAACTGGTCCGGAAGCGCATCACGCCAAGGTGAAACGCTTAGCTATAGGGGAGAACCTTGACCTTGCAGACGGCCAAGGGCATCGTATCCATGGTATTGTTTCAGCGATTTCCTCTAAAGGACTTGAAGTTACAGTCCAAAACCTAGATAAGGATGATAACAGCCTCTCAGTTTCCCTTGTGCAGGCACTCGCCAAAGATAACCGAGACATATTGGCAATTGAGACCGGCACCGAACTTGGAATTCGGAGCGTTATCCCGTGGAGTGCCGATCGCTCTATCGTGCGGTGGAAAGGGGAACGCGCTACTAAAGCTCACCAAAAGTGGCAAAATACTGTCTCTGCCGCCGCTAAGCAATCGCGTCGAGCGCTCATTCCTACCGTGGAAGAGCTGTATTCTTCGCAGGAACTCGCAGAACACATACGCGAGCTCACGGATCAGGGAGCGTATGTCTATATTCTGCATGAACAGGCCACTGAACCCTTAAGCGAATATCTGCGAAAGATTGGGTACAGCCCTGATAATCCCACCAGAATTTATATTCTTGTAGGACCTGAAGGAGGCATCACCGAACGGGAAATCGAACTTTTCACGCGGGCGGGTGCGTACAAGGCACTGTTAGGAACTGAAATTCTGCGAGCCTCCACTGCTGGTGCCGCAGCACTGTGCACTATCAACATAGTGTTGGGACGCTGGTAAGTAACGTTACACTTATTTAAGAACCAACAAGCCAAGGAGCTTACTTTTGACGACTACCTCACGACCCCTCTCAACGGCACGTACCGTATCTTTCAAAAGCGCCGCAGAGATGATAGCGGTTCTTGGCCCTCAAGACGCGCATCTCACTATTGTTGAGGACTATTTCGACAATATTTCAATTCGTCCCAAGGATCTTGATCTTCTTATTTCCGGTCCGTCCGTATCTGTTACCACGGTTGCGAAGCTTCTCAATGAACTCCGTGTATTCGCTAGTCACGGTACACAGATTACAGTACAAGTTATCCATCGTCTGATGGGTATGCTCGGTGATGAACTTTCAAATCCGGCGCATACGCTCTCAGCGAGTATTCTTTCAACACGCGGTACGACGATTCGCCCGAAGACGGTAAACCAGAAAAAATATGTGGATGCTATTGACGCAAATACTGTTGTCTTCGGCATTGGTCCCGCTGGTACCGGTAAAACATATTTGGCTATGGCAAAAGCAGTGCAAGCCCTACAAAGCCGCGAGGTTAACCGAATTGTCTTAACTCGCCCCGCAGTAGAAGCAGGCGAGCGTCTAGGCTTTTTACCGGGAACTCTCAACGATAAGATTGACCCTTATTTGCGTCCTCTCTATGATGCTCTACACGACATGCTTGAACCGGCGGCTATCCCTAAGCTTATGGAGGCAGGAACAATTGAGGTTGCACCCCTCGCATATATGCGCGGGCGTACATTGAATGACGCTTTCGTCATCCTTGATGAAGCACAGAACACGACGGCTGAACAGATGAAGATGTTCCTGACTCGTTTAGGTTTTGGCTCCAAGATGGTAATCACCGGCGATATTACACAGGTTGATTTGCCGGGTGGTCAAGCTTCGGGGCTTAAACAGGTGCGTAATATTTTGACCGGGGTTGATGACATTGTTTTTAGCACCCTGGATTCATCTGATGTTGTGCGCCATAGTCTAGTGTCTAACATTGTCTCCGCGTACGATCAGTGGGGCGAAGATCAAAAGGCTATGGAACGTAAACGTAATCGTAAAGTTAAGCGCGCCACGATTGAAGCTGCGGCTGAGAAACTTTTGGATCGAGCCGGAATTAACGGTGGTGAGTCTGGGGAGAACCAGTCACAGCAGAAGGGTGGACAACGCTAGTGGCTGTACTTGATTTTCATGTTGAGGACATTATTAATGAGAAGCCTGGTAACGTCACGGCTCAGCTTGTTCATGATGCTTTTGCGTCAGTAGATACCGAAGTTCTCAGCAAGCTGGTGGATTACATCTTCGCGAAGCTTTTCATAAGCAAAGATACTTATCTCTCTATCGCCGTTGTTGGGGAGAAGCAGATGGAGAAGATTCATCTGGAATGGATGGACTTACCTGGGGCAACCGATGTCATGAGCTTTCCAATGGATGAGCTTGTTCCCGGCACTGAAGATGAGCTTGCCCAGGGTATGCTGGGCGATATTGTGCTCTGCCCGCCGGTTGCGGCTCGTCAGGGTGCTGACGCCGGGCATTCCACGCTTGATGAGCTATGTCTGCTGACAACGCATGGGATTCTCCATTGTTTGGGGTATGATCATGGGACTGCACAGGAAGAAGCTGAAATGTTTGGGCTTCAACGCTCTTTACTTGAAGGCTTCTTGGGACGCGCTGCCCCCGTCGAGACCCGACATTAGGGGTATTTATGGCTGGGCTATTACTCTTTATCCTTGCTCTAATCGCAACGGTTTTAGCGTTTACAATCACTGTTGCGGAAACCGCCTTTGTCTATTTACCACGCACTGAGGCAGAGGAAGTCGCACAAGAACACCCACATAGTGTTTTTGCACGGGTTTTGACCGAAGCAAGTACCGGAAATGACGAGCGGTATACGCATCCCTTGCGGTTGGCGCGGGTTCTTACGACCGGGGTGGCTACTCTTGCCTTTATGGTCGCTATCCTTAACATAGTCGAGCATCACTGGCTGGCTGGGCTTATTACTCTGGCATGTGTCGCGTTAGTGGGATATCCGCTGCTTACGGTGTTGGCCCGGGCTTTAGGCCGTAACCGCGCGGTCGTGATGTTAAAAGGTCTTGCTGCTCCTGTACATTTCACCGCGATTACTCTCGGGTGGTTGTCGTCTTTTCTTGATGCACTTGTACATAAGGCAGCACCACAGCGTGTTTTAGATGGTCCTGCCGGTGTTTTTGCCGAAGATGAGCTTCGCGAGTTCCTGGATCGTGCCTCTGATGCTGAGACTATTGAAGATGATGAGGCACAGATTGTTCAGTCGGTTTTCGAGCTTGATGATACGCGCATCCGCTCTATTATGGTGCCGCGCACAGATATGTTGACTGTTGAGGCTAATGAGAGTATCGAGAACGCGCTTAGCCTTTTTCTGCGTTCGGGATATTCGCGTATGCCGGTGATTGGGGAATCAAACGACGATGTGCTTGGCATCCTATATCTCAAGGACTGCATGCAGGCTCATCTTGCCCATAGCCGCGGTGATGCGCCAGATCCTAGCATTATCTCTCTTATGCGTGAGGCACGTTTTGAGCCTGAATCGAAGAAAGTTATGGATCTTTTGCGACAAATGCAACGGGAATCAACGCACGTTGCCGTCGTGGTTGATGAGTATGGCGGTACCGCCGGTATGGTCACGCTTGAGGATCTTATCGAAGAGCTCGTTGGCGATATTTCGGACGAATATGACAACGAGAAACCTGAGTATTCCCTTCAGGAAGATGGAAGCTTCAAAGTGTCGGCGCGTCTAAGCGTTGAAGATCTTGGAGAAATTTTTGGGATTGACCTTGACGATGAAGATGTAGATACCGTAGGCGGTTTGTTAGCGAAGCACCTAGGAAAAGTACCTATCGTGGGGTCTGAAGTCACGGTTGAGGGTATTACCATTCGTGCCATTGGTAGCAGCGGGCGGCGCCATCAAGTCGATATGTTGCGAGTGTACCGTCAAGAACCGCAGCCTCACTTAGGCGAAGAATCAAACTCACCGCAAGGCGCAGGTTTCAATACGCCGCTAGATTCATCTTCTTCTTAGCAAACATTTAACTAATTTTTATACGCTTAGCATTTCATCAGAAACGAGGAATCATGGATATCGAACGTGGCGGCTCTGCTCAGCATGCTTTCCCTGAGCATTATCGTGCAGGGTTTGTATCTTTAGTAGGGCGTCCCAACGCTGGAAAATCGACCCTTACGAATGCTTTGGTAGGGCAGAAGGTGGCGATTACATCAAGTCGCCCCCAAACAACACGCCACACGATTCGCGGTATTGTGCATCGAGACGATTATCAGCTGATCCTTGTTGATACTCCAGGTATTCACCGCCCTCGTACCCTTTTGGGGGAGCGACTTAATGATCTTGTTGCGGGCACTCTTTCTCAAGTGGATGTCCTGGGGTTTTGCATCCCAGCAAACGAGAAAATTGGTCCCGGTGACCGTTATATTGCTTCTCAGTTGGTGGCTTCAAGTAATAAACCTGTCGTGGCAATAGTCACAAAGTCTGATACTGTCGGTAGCGACCAGCTCTCCGAACAGCTTATAGCGGTGCAGGCTCTTGGTGAAGAGGTAATGAGCGCAGAACGCGCTGATCGAGCCCGCCGAGCTGTGTATCGTGAGAATCGTGTATCGCGTAGCAAAAAAGACAATAAAAATATACCTTTTGCCAAAGGTTCAGGTCCCGCAGCTCAACGACGAACTGGCAAAAATTATGAGCCCACAGTCCATGATGGTCAGGGTGGTTGGGCTGATATTATCCCGGTTTCAGCGGTACAGCACTTTCAAGTCGATGCCGTTGCTGACGTTTTGGCAAGTTACATGCCGGTTTCACCTCCGCTCTATCCTGAGGGTGAACTTACAGACGAACCTGAAGCTACCATGATCGCAGAATTTGTGCGTGAGGCCGCTTTAGAAGGCGCGCGTGAAGAACTGCCTCATTCTATTGCCGTCACTGTTGAGGAAATGAACTTTCGAGAAGGCCGTTCAAAAGATAACCCCTTGCTGGATGTACATGTTAACCTGTTTGTGGAACGCGAATCGCAAAAGTACATTATTATCGGCAAGGGTGGTTCTCATCTTCGGAAGATTGGTACACAAGCGCGTGAGCAGATTGAGGCTATGCTAGGCACTCGTGCATACCTCAATATTCATGTCAAGGTAGCTAAAGAGTGGCAATCTGATCCCCGAGCGCTGAATCGTTTAGGTTTTTAAGCGGTCCTGATACATAGAAAGAGAGTTGGTATGCCTCAGGCACCTTCTATGAAGAGTAGTGGTCGCCATATGCGCCACGGCATCATGAAGTCGGCGCGTAACAAGTGGATTGCGCTCTTGAGCGTCTGCATGTTGGTTGTCCTCATGGGCTTCGGCGGAGCTATTCTGCTACGTCTGCGCGCAAACTTGCATACTGAGCCGCTAAATATTAGTGACTTTACGGGTGCAGTTGAGAATGGTGCACTCGACATTCTGATTATCGGATCGGATACCCGTAAAGGTAATAATGGCGCCTACGGGAACGATGATGACCGCAACTCAGAAGCTCGTTCCGATGTGATGATGCTCCTGCAGATCAGCGCAGATCGTAAGAACGTAAATGTGCTGTCCTTTCCTCGTGACTTGGTGGTTTCGATCCCAAAATGCACCGACCCTAAGACCAATAAAGCCTATGAAGCTGAGGACGATATACAAATCAACGAATCATTGGCACGCGGCGGTCCCGGATGTACGGCAGCTACTATCAGCAAACTCACGGGCGTACACATTGACCACTTCATGCTGGTAGATTTCAATGCTGTTAAAGAACTCTCTCGCGTAGTAGGCGGCGTTGAAGTTTGTGTAGATAACCCCGTCAATGACGAGTACAGCGGATTGAATCTACCCGCTGGCAACTCGAAGGTCGAGGGAGAGCAGGCGCTTGCATTCCTGCGTTCACGCCACGGCTTTGGTGATGGCTCTGATATTGGTCGTATTCAAGCTCAACAGGGATTCTTGTCAGCTCTGCTTCGTAAGGTCAAGGCAGAGGGAACACTCGATAATCCAAATAAACTTTTGAATATTGCGGAGGCTATCACCCAGAACGTCACGGTTGATGATGATCTGGGCAATCCCAACGAGATTGCCGGTATTGGTGCGACTATTGGCGGCATCGACCTGTCTGAGGTGGTTTTTGCAACTATCCCAACCGAGCCGTGGAACCAAGATCCCAACCGCCTGCAGCTTACCTCTGAGGCACAGTCGGTGTTCCAGCGCCTTCGTGATGATAAGTCGTTGAAGGTTGAAGAAGCGAAGCAAGGCGATAGTGCACCTGCACAGCTTGATAAGTCGATACCTATCACCGTGTATAACGCTACGGGCATTGACGGTCGTGCTGCAGCCCTTGCTCGTATCATCGGTAATCTTGGATACACAAGTGTAACCCCGGCAAGTACTGCCGAATCTGTTTCTACCACCACAATTTCTTATGGCGAGGGTTACGAAGCTGAGGCGCGCGAAATTGCTGCAAAGATGAATATCACGCGGGTAGAGCCGAACGCTCAGGTTACCGGCGTAACGCTTACCATCGGCACCGATTTCCCCAGTGGCGATGCGATGGAGAAACAAGATTCGCAGATCGCGGGTGGAGCTGCCGGTCAGACTGCTGATCAGGCCACCTGCCAGCATGCATTTGCTTACTAATGTAGTAAGGCTTTGACGCCTACTTTACGGGAGGTGCCGCCTAAGGTTTTAAACCTTAGGCGGCACCTCCCGCTTCTGCTTCAGCAGGTACGTCTTGGAAAATTTCTATTCCATATGATGGACGAGAGGAGTGTTGGGAAATAGCTCCTCTTCTGTCTCGTGGTAGCGTTGAGATATGAAGACTCTCGGCGACTGTGCAGTTTCGCATCTGCTTCTCCTTATTCGCCGGAACGGGGCTTAGTTATTTCCACACCCGTTCCGGGTATTTTGTGCGGCGCATTTTCGCGATTTATCACACCCGTTTATGAGCCTAATTTCAAGGCACGATTCTCAAGGAATTTAGTATGCAAAACTTCCAGCAGCCTTCGTCCATGCCAGTACATAAGTATCGTCCTTTTCACGAGCAGATTAAAGTTGATCTGCCGGATCGTACTTGGCCTTCACATGTAGCTACTCAAGCGCCACGTTGGTGTGCAGTTGATTTGCGTGACGGCAACCAAGCATTGGTTGATCCCATGGACACAAAACGCAAACTGGCGATGTTCGATTTACTCGTTCGTATGGGGTACAAAGAAATTGAGGTTGGTTTTCCCTCAGCGTCACAAACTGATTTTGATTTTGTGCGCACTCTGGTAGAAGACGGACATATTCCGGAAGATGTCACCATTCAGGTTTTGGTACAGGCGCGAGAGCATCTGATTGCTCGTACCTTTGAAGCCATCGAAGGCGCTCCTCAAGCCATTGTTCATTTTTATAATTCAACTTCTGTGCTGCAGCGCCGCGTAGTATTCCGTCAAGATGAAGACGGTATCTTGGATATTGCTCTGCAGGGTGCACGCCTGTGTAAGAAATACGAAGAGCAAATGATTACGGATACCAAGGTTCTGTATGAGTACTCGCCGGAATCTTTTACGGGGACCGAGCTTGAGTATGCGGCGCGCGTATGTAATGCCGTTGCAGATGAGCTTGAGGTCGGCGTCAATGGTCGCGAGCTCATCGTAAACCTGCCTGCTACCGTTGAGATGGCAACGCCTAATGTTTACGCAGACTCTGTGGAATGGATGAACCGTCATCTCAATCACCGTGACCACATCGTTTTGTCCCTACACCCCCATAACGACCGTGGTACGGGTGTTGCCGCCGCCGAATTAGGATATTTGGCGGGTGCTGACCGCATTGAGGGGTGTCTTTTCGGCAATGGGGAGCGCACCGGTAACGTCGATCTGGTTACTCTGGGCTTGAATCTCTATACCCAGGGGATCGATCCTCAGATTGATTTCTCTAATATTGATGAAATCCGCAAAACCGTTGAATATTGTAACCAGATGCCGGTTCATGAGCGTTCCCCCTATGGCGGCGATCTGGTGTTTACCGCTTTCTCTGGCTCGCATCAAGACGCTATCAAGAAGGGTTTTGAAGCTCTTGAAACTAGTGCGGCCGAGCAGGGTAAGACTGTGGACGAGGTTTTCTGGGAAGTTCCGTACCTTCCTATCGATCCACGAGATTTGGGACGCACCTATGAAGCCATTATCCGCGTGAATTCGCAGTCTGGTAAGGGCGGTGTTGCATATCTGCTGAAGAAGGATTACGGTCTGGATTTACCCAAGCGTGCCCAGGTTGAGTTCTCACAGATTGTGCAGGCTCGCACTGATGCCGACGGCGGCGAGATGACCTCACAAAATCTGTGGAATATTTTCACGGATGAATACTTGCCTGCTCCTGATGATCAGCCTCGTTGGGGTAAGTATCGTATTGAGTCGATCAATATTGAGTCTGCTGACACGGGCTCGACATCCCTTCGCGTAGGGCTGAATATTGACGGTCATCTCTTTACCCGTACCGGTACAGGAACTGGTCCCGTGGATGCGCTTCAGAGTATTCTTCGTGACGAAGGCGTAGATCTGCGTGTGCTCGATTATTCCGAACACACCATGTCCTCCAGTTCAACCGCAAACGCTGCCTGCTATATTGAGGTTGCTATTGATGCGCGTGTGCTTTGGGGCATCGGGGTGGATGACTCGACCACTCGTGCAGCGCTGAAGGCTATGGTTTCAGCTGTGAACCGTGCGTTGCGTGATGAAGCACATTCATCATCCATATAAAGGTAAATCCTGCCTGTAAACACGGGGTTCTAGCGGTACATGTGCTGCTAGAACCCTGCTGTTTATTAGGGAACGCGTGAGGACGACGGTTCACAAACCCAGACATGCGTTATCAGGTACGGTATTCTTGATTATCGTGGAGTATATTCAAGCAATTATTCTAGGTTTCGTACAGGGCCTTACCGAGTTCCTTCCGATCTCGTCGTCTGCCCATTTGCGCATTGTCGGTCAACTGTTGCCCGAAAATGTTGATCCTGGTGCCGCTTTTACCGCTATTACCCAGTTGGGGACTGAGACGGCGGTCCTAGTCTTTTTCTGGCGTGATATTGTGCGTATTATTCGTGCCTGGTTCGGTTCGCTCACCGGTAAAGTCAAGCGAGATGACCCTGATGCACGTATGGGATGGCTCATTATTATTGGTTCAATCCCCATTGGTGTTCTGGGTTTCCTCTTGGAAGACTACATCGACACCTCGTTCAGGTCTTTGTGGATTGTCGGGGCGCTTCTGATCGTTTTTGCTGTCTTCCTTGCGGTGGCCGATCGTTTCGGTAAGGAACAACGAGAGCTTAAAGACCTCAATATGAATCATGGTCTAGTCTATGGTTTGGCACAATCCTTAGCTCTTATCCCAGGTGTTTCTCGCTCGGGCGGCACCATTATGGCTGGCTTGTTCATGGGATACACTCGTGAGGCTGCAGCCCGCTACTCATTCCTGCTGGCGATGCCTGCTGTGTATATGTCTGGGCTTTATAAGGCCAGTAAAGTGGTTATCGGTCAAGAACACCTAGAGTATTACGGTTTGCTCTCCACGCTCATCGCAACCGTGATTGCTTTTGTCGTTGGTTATTTGATCATCGGTTGGTTCCTCAAGTATGTATCGACTCGGTCATACAGTATTTTCGTGTGGTACCGCATTATTCTGGGCACGCTAATTTTCGTAGGCCTGGGTACAGGCTTTATTACGTCGTAATACGCTTTGAGCGTTCACCATGTCATACCCGTCCGCTAGGTCGAGCTGGGCGGGTATGCTTGTAGGTAGATTTTTGGTCGTTGAAAGGAAGCCCTATGCGAGCTTGGGATACGCCCACAGTTCCGTCTCTGCCGGGGTCGGCGCCACTACCGCAGATCTTTGATACTTCGACGGGCACCGTGGTTCAGCTTCAAGAGCCCCAACACGCAGGGTTATATGTCTGCGGGATAACCCCGTACGATGCAACGCATATGGGCCATGCTTCAACCTATGTTGCTTTTGATGTGCTCAATCGTGCCTGGCGTGATGCCGGGGTAAATGTCACTTATGTACAAAATGTGACTGATGTGGACGACCCACTATTAGAGCGTGCCACTGCTACTGGCGTTGATTGGCAAGAACTTGCCGAAGAGCAGACTGAACTTTTCAGGACCGATATGGAGGCGCTTCATGTGCTTCCGCCTGAGCATTATGTGGGCGTCGTTGAATCCATTCAATGGCTTTTCCCGGTGATTGAGGATCTTGTTGAACGTTCCCTGGCGTATCGTGTGGCGGGGTATGTCGATGAAAAGGGTGTGCAGCACCCCGACGGTGATATCTATCTTGATCTAAAGGCGGTACAGGCGCTTCCACAGAATGAGGACGGATATTCCTGGACTCCTGGCGAAGTCAGCCACATGAGCCGCGATGAGATGCTCGATATTTTCTCTGAACGTGGGGGAGACCCTGAGCGTTCGGGCAAGCGTGACCCGTTAGACCCGCTTTTGTGGCGTATTAAGCGTGAAGGTGAGCCTTCGTGGGATGCAGGCTCTCTAGGGGAGGGACGTCCCGGCTGGCATATTGAATGCACGATGATTGCTCGTAAATTTATAGATGGTCCGCTGACGGTTCAAGCAGGTGGTTCCGATCTAAAATTCCCGCACCATGATTTGGGCGCTGGACATTCATGGGCCGTCTCGAACCGCCCACATGCTTTGCACTATGCGCACACTGGGATGGTGGGACTTGATGGTCATAAGATGAGTAAATCCCGCGGTAACCTTGTGCTGGTTTCTAAACTTCGTGCAGCGGGTGTTGACCCCAATACGATCCGACTCACTATTATGGATCACCACTACCGTGAAGATTGGTTCTGGACTGATGAGGATCTTAAGAAGGCTCAGGCTCGCCTAGATCTTTACCGTCAGGCGGTTGAAAGCGCTAACGGTACTGATTCATCTGCGGCTGAACAGGCGCTAGAGAAGGTACGGGAGTATCTGGCGGACGATCTGAAAACATCAGGTGCGCTCATGGCACTTGACGCTTGGGCTATTTCGGCTCTTGAGCAGGTGCGCGATGGTAACGCTGAGCCTTGTGGCGGCGGAGAACTTATTCGAGATACGCTCTCAGCACGCCTAGGAGTTGTGCTCTAAAACAGGTTCTACTATGAACGACTGGTTCCCGTACTAAGCTTTAAGTCTTGATATGGGAACCTTTGTTTATCCATAGAACCGGTAGAATAGAAATAAACTACGTGACAAGGAGACACACAGCATATGACCACTCCCACCGGTGCCATTAACCGCCGTGGTTCATTCCGCCCCGGCGAGCGCGTGCAACTAACCGACGAGCGTGGTCGCATCACCACCATCACCCTGCAGCAAGGCGGGGAGTATCATTCACATCGAGGGTTCCTCAAACACGATGAACTCATCGGTGCGCCTGAAGGAACTGTTATTGAGAACACTCACGGTTTTCTTTATCAGGCGCTGCGCCCTCTGTACAAAGATTTTGTGTTGTCTATGCCGCGTGGTGCTGCCGTGGTATACCCCAAAGATGCCGCTCAGATTATCGTGAAGGCCGATATTTTTCCGGGGGCTCGTGTTGTCGAAGCCGGTGTTGGTTCCGGTGCTCTTTCTATCGCTTTGTTGCGAGCTGTAGGCGATGATGGCTGTGTGCATTCTTTTGAACGTCGCGAAGAATTCGCTGAGGTCGCGCGTGCAAATATTGAGACTATGTTCGGGGGAACGCATCCAGCGTGGAAGCTGAGCATTGGTGATCTCCAAGAGAGACTTCCCGAAGTTGAGCAGCCCGGCAGTGTCGATCGTGTGGTACTTGATATGCTTGCGCCTTGGGAATGTTTGGATGCTGTTGCGCAGGCTCTTGCACCGGGCGGGGTGTTAATTTGTTATGTGGCAACGGTAACCCAAATGTCTCGTCTGGTGGAAGGGCTGCGTGCGGATGGTCGTTTTACAGAGCCTGAGTGCGATGAAACTATGGTACGTGGCTGGCATGTTGAGGGGTTAGCGGTTCGTCCAGATCACCGGATGGTTGCGCATACAGCTTTTCTGATCGTAGCCCGGCGCCTTGCAGATGGTGCAGTTCGTCTTTCTCCGAAGCGTCGGGCTTCTAAAAACGACTTCACCGATGATGATATGAATGCCTGGATTCCGATGAATGTGGGGGAGCGAGAGGTTACTGATAAGAAGGTGCGCCGTGCTCTACGGGACGCTAAAAATCTTGCGGAGCATGCAGTGCATGCCCATCGGGTGGCTGTAGCTGAATCTCAGGAAGAAACTTCTATGCCCAATGGTTTAGATAAACCCGAGTAGGCTTGACCAGTATTCCTGGCCCGCAGCGGTGGGCAAAAACACCGTCCATGACAAGTTTGCTGATGAGAGGAAAAGGATTTGACGCCTGAACATATAAATCCGTCTCGGGAATCGTCTTCAGATCCCAAGTCGTCGGCTCGTCAGCCAAGCCCCGCGCCGCATTATTCTGCAACGCAGAGTCAGGTGCCAATACCTTCCTCGCGCGCGGTAAGCCCCCAAGAGTATGAGGCTTTACTGAGGCGTGTAAGCGCCGCTGAGTCTACCCGCACTAATATGAACCGACAGTTACGAGCCGCTTCTGAGAAAAATCGTAAATTGGTTGAGGCACTTACTCACTTCAAATATGAGATTGAGCGGCTACGGGCTTCACTAGCACAAGAGATCATGCCCCCGCTGAACTCGGGAATTATTCTCGCAGTCAGTACGGGACAGCGTATGACCTACGCGCAGGCTGCTGACGATAAGAGTCCCGCTGAAACCGAGGACTACCTTGATGTCCAAATCGGAGGACGTTTTATGCGTATTCCGCTCTCCCCGCTTTTGGACCGTAAAAACTTGGCACCGGGTATGACGGTGCTCCTCAATGAACAGTCTGAAGCTGTTCTATCCCTTGGATATGAATCCTATGGGGACGTTGTGACGATTCGTGAGGTTCTGAGTCCCCAGAAAGTACTCATCGATACTGCGTCTGGTGCTCAGCAAGTTGCCCGTGTCTCTGGGGAGCTTGATGTCGATTCCCTGCGCACAGGTGATGCAGTTACCCTAGATAGCCGCATCCGGATGGTTACCGGGATAGTTCCGGCAAGCCGCTCTCAAGAACTCGTCCTCGAAGAAATTCCGGATATTTCTTACGAAGATATTGGTGGCCTCGGAGCGCAAATTGAGCAGATCCGCGATGCCGTTGAGCTGCCTTACCTGCACCCAGAAATTTTCGAGCGTTACCATTTGGCGCCACCCAAAGGTATATTGCTCTACGGACCACCCGGAAACGGTAAGACCATGATCGCCAAAGCTGTGGCGAACTCACTAGCGGCGCGCGCTGCCGCGTTAAACCCAGGTACAAATACTCGCGGTTATTTCCTTAATATCAAAGGCCCCGAGCTGCTCGATAAATTTGTGGGGGAGACCGAACGGCAGATCCGTGATATTTTCGTGGCAGCACGGGAAAAAGCCCAAGCTGGTCACCCAGTCGTTGTGTTCTTCGACGAAATGGAGTCACTATTCCGTACCCGCGGCACGGGGCGTTCTTCAGATATAGAAACCACCATCGTTCCGCAGCTTCTTGCTGAAATCGATGGCGTTGAATCCTTACAGAATGTTATCGTTATCGGTGCCACAAACCGTGAAGATCTCATTGACGCCGCAGTTATGCGCCCAGGCCGTCTTGACCTGAAAATCCGTATTAACCGCCCAGATGCCTCTGACGCTACCGAGATTTTCGGGCTATATCTCACGGACGATCTGCCTCTAGATCCCCACGAAGTAGCCAAGCACGGTTCAGCAGATGCGACGCTAGCAGCCATGATCTCTGCCGCCGTCGCGCAGCTTTACGCTCGTACTTCCGCTAACGCCTATGTAGCAGCAACTTTGGACCAGGGTATTAACACGGCAGATAATCCCCGCCTGCACGAAGAGACCCTATATCGCGGTGACTTTGTCTCTGGCGCCGTTATCCGCAACATTGTGGATCGCGCTAAAAAGTACGCCATCAAGGAACACCTCAGCTACACAAGCTCACCTCCCACCGGTATTGCCCATGAACCCCAACCAGAAGGTATTACCACACGACACCTTCTCGAAGCGGTACGCGCAGAATTTGAAGATCAAGTTGAGCTGCCGCCCCTACCTGATGTTGAAGATGCACTCACCGTACGCGGAATACGAGGCAGGATTCTTTCCATCACGCCGCCACATACCGCCACTACACCTTAATCGTTCCAAGAAAGTAACCTCATGTTCCAGCCCGTCTACGGTATTCACCGCATCATGGGAGCAGAAACCGAATACGGTGTCATATCCCCGGATGCCCCTGACACAAACCCCACGATACTCTCCGCTATCGTGGTCAATACGTACGAAAAACTGGAAGCGAAGCGCACAGAATCTCTACGCCGGACCATCGAGAATAACGCGCAAGAAGCACAGCGCACGCGCTGGTCTACAGAATCTGAGTCTCCGCTCACTGACGTCTTCGGACACACCGTCAAAGAACAAGAGGCACACTCCTCACAACTCACACACACCCGTCGAGAACTCACAAGCGAAGACATAGCGCTTGAAGCCCTACGGGAAGCAGGAATTGACGGTTCCCAAGAACTTATTCACGGACGAGGAGGCTATCCGGAACGCCTCGACTGGGACCGAGTCACCATGAACGCCATGCTCGCCAACGGCGCCCGACTCTACGTCGACCACGCCCACCCCGAATACTCATCCCCCGAAGTACTCACTCCGCTCCAAGCAGTGCTCTACGACGCTACAGGTGACAAAATAGCCTACGATTCCATCACAGAAGTAGCGCAGCACAGCAACGACAACCTACCCGCCATCAAGCTCTACAAAAACAACACCGATTCCAAGGGACAATCCTACGGTGCACACGAAAACTACCTCATCAGCCGCGATATCCCTTTCGAAGACGTTGCCAGCACGCTCCTAACCTTCTTTGCAACACGCATCATCTATACCGGAGCAGGCCGAGTAGGCATAGGCGTTAACGGCGAAATTCCAGGATTCCAAATCAGCTCCCGAGCCGACTTCTTTGAACGCCCTATCGGACTCGAAACAACTATTCGACGGCCCATCGTTAACACCCGCGATGAACCCCACGCCAACTCCGAACGCTACCGTCGCCTGCACGTCATCCCTGCAGACGCCAACCTTTCCCACTATTCAAACCTCCTTAAATTCGGCACAGCCACTCTAGTACTAAACCTCATAGAATCCGGACGCACCCCAAACCTACACCTCGCCGACCCAGTAACAGCGTTACACACCACCAGCCACGACCTATCACTCAGTGCTCAGCTCCCGCTCACAGAAGATTCTGACAGCACCACCAAATTCGCCACAGCTCTAGAAATTCAACGCGCATACCTCAACGCCTGCAAAATCCACGAACAAGAGAACCCCACCGGAGTCGATAACGACACCCAACAAATACTCGCCCTCTGGGAAGAAACACTCGATGCTCTAGAAACAAATCCTCTCGCACTTGCAGATCGTCTCGACTGGGTCGCTAAATATGCGCTCGTCAGCAGCTATGTGGCCAAAGGTGTTCCCTATACCGATGCAAAGCTCAAAGCCCTTGACATACACTATGCAGATATAGATCCTACACGGGGTCTTTACCACCGCCTCGTAGCGCGTGGTCGGATGTGCACCCTCTTCACACCTCAAGACATTGAAGACGCCGCCCACACCCCACCATCAGACACCCGTGCTTATCTCCGAGGAACCCTGATGAGCCGATGGCCCGATGAAATCATTGGTATCAACTGGGATACCGTATCTTGCCGAGGGCGTTACTCCCACGAACTTACCCGACTCGTCATGCCTGAGCCCACACGCTACACTCAATCTGAAGTAGACCCGCTCTTACCACGAGTTACCCACTCCGACGAACTGCTTCAACTCCTCCAACAGAACACGACACCCCATAAAGACCTTTAGGAGAAAACATGTCACGTGAACGCATCCACGCTTCAGAGCTCCAGTACCACGAAGAACTCACTGAACAGGAGGAATCCCTCACCCAACAAGACACGACCGTTGTACATGACATAAGCGAAGTCGACGATATCCTCGACGAAATCGACGGGCTGCTCGCCGAAAACGCCGAAGAATTCGTCACCGGATTCGTCCAAAAGGGCGGTCAGTAACTCAAAGACTTGCTCAAAGCACTTTCGTCCCCTTACTAGAAACACACCATGGAACAACGCATATTTGGCATAGAAAGCGAATTCGGACTTAGCTACGTACCCCAGGGGCTAGGACGGCTCAGCGTCGAAGAAACAGCTGCAGCGCTCTTCAAGCCCGTCCTTGATGAATGGCGCTCTACTAACGTTTTCCTGCCCAACGGTGGACGGCTCTACCTCGATGTAGGTTCACACCCTGAATATGCCACCGCCGAATGCGCCACCATCGACGAACTCCTCGCCCAAGAACGCGCGGGCGAGCTCCTCTTCGCTCAACTAGCGCAACAAGCCCAAGAGCAATTGAGCACACACCACGATCGTCCTCTCAACGGCACGATCTACCTTTTCAAAAACAATGTAGACTCCGCCGGCAATTCATACGGCAGCCACGAAAACTACCTCATTAGCCGCAAACTCGAATTTCCTACCCTCGTTAAACAACTCGTACCATTCCTCGTCACCCGCCAAATCCTTGTAGGCGCAGGGAAAACCCACCCCAACGGAGGGCCCCTACAAGGTTCAACAGATCCACAAGCCACTACAGGCATACCTTCATACTCGTTCTCACAGCGAGCAGACCATATCTGGGAAGCAGCAAGCACCTCAACCTCCCGCACCCGACCCCTCATTAACACCCGCGATGAACCCCACGCCGATGCCTCACGATACCGCCGTATGCATGTCATCAACGGCGACTCCAATATGGCGGAACCCACGGTACTGCTCAAAATAATCAGCACCGACCTTGTGCTACGCATGCTCGAAGACCGATTTCCTGTTACCAGCTTAGAACTCGCATCGGTTCCGCAAGCTCTACGCACCATCAGCCACGACCTCACCGGAACCGCAGCTTTTGAAACCACAGACGGACAACGCTACACAGCTCTAAGCGTTCAAAAGCACTACCTCGACGCCGCCCGCCAATACATCACGCAATACGGGGCCCACCACCATCGCGTCGATTACGCACTAGACCTCTGGCAGCGCACCCTCGACGCCATCGAAACTGGTGACTACAGCAGTATTGACACCGAAATCGACTGGGCTATCAAAAAGAAACTCCTAGACGCATACATCGCCCGTAGCAACGCGGCTGGAACTCCGACAGACTATGCAAGCGCTCGCATCCAACAGCTTGATCTTGCTTACCATGATATTGACCCCCACCGCGGGGTTTACCATGCTCTAGTCCGGCGTGGAGCCATCACAACTATCCTCCCGCCTGATGCCGCACAGCGCGCGATGCAGGAGCCTCCGGCAACCCGCGCACGCCTACGTTCACAGTTTGTAGAGGCGGCTAAAAATGCGGGGGAACAGTCTACCGTAGATTGGGTACACCTTAAACTCAACGCATACCCACAGCACACCCTAGTATTTAAAGATCCTTTTCAGACGGAGAGCTCCGAACTCACAAAGGTTCTTGAGATGCTTCGCCATAAGAACCCGCCTCAGTCCGTTCCGCCTTTGGTGTAATGTTCCACAATATGGTTCTACAACTAGCTTTTTATTCTAGGGTTTGATACTTTACGTATGTTTTATGTTCTTATTGATTTGCTCTACACCGTTGTATTTGTCGGGTTTTCGCCCGTTTAATATTGAGTTATAGAGCATCACATAATTTCGGCGTATCTTAAACGTTCAACTCCGAAATAAAGAAAACCTAGGGAAGGAACCTTTGTGTCGAAAAAAGCCTTGGCTGCTTCAGTACTCACTCTTTCGATGTTGCTAAGCGCTTGCGGCGCTGGTGACTCGGGTCAAAACGAATCTTCGCCGTCCGCTTCTACTAGTGAAAACACTGTGAGTAGCTCAGAAGCACTTGACAAAGTACAGGTAGATCTTAAGGGCGGAACTCAGGTTCCCGCTGTATCTTTTTCTACACCTTTTTCTACAGATCGGGAAGTTGCCAGGGTACTGGATGAAGGTACAGGTGACTCCCTTCAGGATAGCGATACTGTTCTCGTCAATGCTTCAATTTTTAATGGTGAAAATGGTTCGTTGGTAGGCAGTTCTTATAACGAAAATGAGCAATCTATACCCATTCAAGTTGGTCGATTAAAAACGATACAACCCACTATTTACGAAGTTATGAAGAAGATGAAGGTTGGTGGTTCTTTTGTATATAGTACGAACGTGTCCCACGAGCAGCAGCAACAGCAGTCTGCTTCCTCAGTACGACCAACTGTCGAAGCTGGTGCACCAACCAATCTTGAGGTTTATACCGTAGCTCGGAAGCTTCCCACAGAAAAGGATCTTCCTAAATATGCTCAGGGTACTGAGCAAACTCCCAATCCGAAGCTTCCTGCCTTCTCTCTGAATGAGACTACGGGTAAGGCAGAGCTGAAGTTCGCAGATGATAGGGGAGAGGCTCCGCATGAGCTTGTTGCTCAAGATTTGATTACTGGTACCGGTGCCGAAGTCAATGAGAACGATGCAGTGTATGTGCGTTATATTGGCGCTCAGTGGTCTGATGGTAAGGTCTTTGATGGGAACTACGATAAACAGGTCGCAAATTTCCAGCTTAACGGAGTTATTAAGGGTTGGAAACAGGGCTTAAAGGGTAAGAAAGTAGGTTCTCGAGTTGAGCTTGTTGTTCCTGCTGAACTTGCTTATGGGGAAGAGGGACAGAATGGTGGACCCAAGGGAACCCTAGTATTTGTTGTCGATATCTTAGCGACTGTTCCCATGAGCCCAGCCCACGCTTCAGCGCAGCCTTCTCAGCAGACCAAGGAGTCTTCTTCAGCTTCCCCCACAGCTATCCCCTCTAGCTTGGCGCCTACGGCTGATCCCACCAAACAGTAAATTCTATTCGAGCTCTGCCGATAAGCGCTGTACCCGTCTTCGGTAGGGCACTTGAGAGAAAAGGAAACATATTATGTCTTTTGGCCAGCGTAAGCTTGATCGAGAAAAGCCGGAAATTGATTTTCCCGAGGGTGATGCCCCGACCGAACTTGTTATCCAAGATCTTATCGAAGGTAAGGGGGCTGAGGTTGTTCCCGGTTCTCGTGTCTTGGCGCACTATGTAGGTGTTGCTTTTTCCACTGGTGAGGAATTCGATGCTTCATGGAACCGCGGCGAGCCGCTTCCGTTCCAGGTTGGCGTGGGGCAGGTTATCCGCGGTTGGGATGAAGGGCTGTTAGGCATGAAGGTTGGCGGTCGGCGTCGCCTCGAAATTCCTGCAAGCATGGCCTACGGTGACCGCGGCGCAGGATCGGTCATTAAACCTGGTGAGTCCCTGATCTTTGTGGTGGATTTGGTAGACGTTCGCTAGAAAATCTCAAACTTCGGGGCTGCTGTCGTAATTTACGAGTACGAATACAGCAGCCCTGAGGTGTTTAAGGTTTTATATATCCCCGTATGATGGATGTATGGCAACAAAAGCGCGAGATTTTTCGTCTAGTTCATCGTTGATCAGGATTTACCATCGGCTATGTAACAGTTCATGGCGCGGTATTTCTCGTGCAGAGTTCTTAGAAGTATACGGTTTAGACGAATACACTATCTTTGGCTCGGGGAATAAGCGAAAAGCTGAGACCGTCGCTAAAAAGTTTGAACGTGCAAAAGATTGTCTGCGTGATGCTGGTATCACGTTTAAACATATTGAACGTGATGGCAAAAGCTACTATGTGTACACTCCGGTCCCTAATCCGCTTCTTGATTGGGAACTTACGCTAGAGGACGCACAATTTCTCATGGGTCTGTGCCGTGCCTGGGAAGGTACCGAGCTTGAGAGCTCTGCACATCGTATGATGCGTAAGATCATTCTTAGCGTTCCCACGCTATCAGCTTCTACACGTTTAGAGGAGCTAGAGGAACCGCTCCAGCGTATACGTCTAAGTGATGATTCCCATCTAGAAGAGATTTTTAGTGCCTTTAGCGACCATAAAACCATTGACATGGACTATGGGGACCTCAATAATCGCCATAGCGAGAATCTGTCCGTGTGGGGGATAGGGTACCGTTACGGCAATTGGTATTTTGCGGCGCACTATCCCTCTCGAGAGGGTTCTGAGGCTCCGGAGGAAGAACCGAATCATGCGTATATCCACCGCTTTGAGCGCATTCAGAGTATGCGCATCAACGGTAGTCAACAGCAGCAAGAGAATTTTGTTCGGCCTGGTGAAACGTTTGATTTTCAAACCATGCTTTCTGAAAACCTTCAGGGCTATGCCCGTACCGTACCCGCCTTATCTTTAGATTCACATGAGCAGCTGCTTCTTGACTCATATGGTATTCGAGAAACTGCGGTGAAAGCCACCGCACGCGGATTGAAAATACTGGTCCCAAAATCGTCCGCAGATTTTTCGGGTAAAGACCTTCAACGGGCTCAAGATGCATATCGAGCTCAACACAACCTGGTGGAACGTTTGCTTTCTACCCATCAGCACAGGGCTGATTTGCCCGAAGCATGGCGTAAGAATTCTCGCCGCAAACGTGACGATGATACAGACCGTTTTATCGACATGCTCTTGGTACTACATCGTCTAAGCCAAGACGATGCGGCTTGGTCCGAAGGGGGCGTTCCTTTTAAACCAGCGACTTCACTTCTACAAGTGGATAACGGCAAGTCTAAAAGCAACCTTGTCAGTGATTTCACCGATGTATGCGAGGACTATGGAGCTGCAGAGTTGGATCTTGCGACTCCTATAGTCTTCACACCCCGTCAGGATCATGAACTATACGCCGAGCTAACCTATTCATGTGACGATCTGATTTATCAGGGCGTTCCTCTGTCAGCTTTAGAGCGTGCCATGCTCTTCTTTTCGATGTCAGCTGCTGAGGTTCTCTACCCAGACGATGCATGCGTTTCCAGAATTCGTGAGCTGCTGCTGGTGAGCTACCCAAAGGATGCTGAGCGCTTGCGCGGAAGCCTAATTTTTACTCCTGAACACCATCTTATTCCTTTAATACATCGGGCAGTCTCTCAGAAACGAACCCTTATTTTTGACTATTCAGGGGTGCAGCGCACCGTTGATATTTGCTCACTGATCTTTGAAAATAATCGTTTTTATCTGCATGGGCTGTGGCGTGAAGCTGCCGATTCTAATGCCTGGCGAAATTTTGCTCTTGACCGCATTAGAAATGCGCGGCTTGGCGGTAAAAGCCATCAGGCCGTCGCCGCTAAGATTCCCAACACCCCGCATCTTTGGTCTCGGCAGCAACAAACAAATACAGAACATCCTTATGTTCGAGTCAAAATCCACGTTGAAAGTCTCAGAACAGAGCGGCGAGAGAGTACTATCCGTGCTTTGAAACGGCGGAGCACTCACGTTTCACGATCCCAGCCTTCTAAACCTGAAACGCCCTTGATTTACCATGAGCTGCACTACTATCCTGGTGAAAGCGAGGCAGGTCTTGAGCAAATATTGCATTTCGTTGTAGCGTATGGAGGTGCTCTAGAGATTCTTGAGCCAGAACCTGTACGGTCTCTACTTAAAGATCGTCTGATGTCGCTTCTAGCATAGATATCTGCGAAAGACACGCCCAGACATCTATAAGTAGAATAACAACCTTGTATAATAATTCCTATGCCGTGGTGGTTTTGGGTATTACTATGGGGCACCTTAACGATAGGTTCTCTAGCGTTTTTAGCGTGGTTCGTATATCGTGCACTCACACGGGGCTTCATGTTACTCGATCTTGTAGCAACATGGATGGAATCCATCGAAACTCGTTTCGATGAAGCGCAAGCGAATACCCGCCGAAAATTGCCTGCCGAGCAAAGCCTAGGGATTTTTACCCCAGTAACCACGGCGTACAATGAATACGAACATGGAAAACAGACACGCAGGTCTGAGCGAATCAAGCGACGGGTCTCCCGACGAGATCGACTCGGCCAACCTCAAAATATCGGAGACCTGCTCTAAGCACAGAAAGGTTCATACCTTATGGGTCAGTTGTTCAGTCACCCGGCAACTATTATCGTAGTCATCCTCCTCATCGTTCTGCTCTTTGGTGCTCCCAAGCTCCCAGGTATGGCACGTAGTCTTGGTCAGTCGATGCGTATCTTCAAGTCCGAAGTCGAGGGTATGAAGAGCGATAGTAAGAAGGAAGACGATAAGGACGATGTTGTCACCGCTGAGGTTGTTGACAACAAAGCTAAGTCCGAAAAGTCTGAAAACTAATTTTCAGTACAACAACACAACCCGTGCGACCACCTCTCTGGTGGCACGGGTTGTCCAGTAGTTTATCTACCCATATCGATAATTTTTGAATAACAGGTATGAGGCGGAGCTTAGAATAAAACGAGGAAAACGATGGCAAAACCGGATCAGGATGTACGCAACCGCAAACTAAATCCTGAAGCCCGTATGGAGCTGAAGGAACATCTGCGTGAGTTTCGTGACCGCTTCATCAAAGCGGCTATTGCAACTGCTATCGCCGCCGTACTTTCCGTTATTTTCTTGTACCAGCCCTTTATTGATGCAATCTCTGAGCCTCTCAAGCAAATCAACGCAGCAGATAACCGCTTTGCAACCTTAAACTACGGCTCAATTTCTTCGCCCTTTGACCAGCTCATTCGTGTGGGTACGTACATCGGTCTTGGACTCGCTGCACCCGTTTGGCTCTATCAAGGGCTGCGCTTCTTACTTCCCGCGCTGCACACCAAAGAGAAAAAATACCTCTATGGTTTCCTCAGCGGCTCAATCTTTGCCTTTGCCTGCGGTGTCTTCATCTCTTGGTACAGTCTACCCGGCGTTGTTCGTGCACTCACAATGTTCACCCCACCCGGCGGCTCGAACGTCATTGATGCACCAACCTATATTTCCTTCATCGTTAAGTTTATTTTCTTCTTCTCGCTAGCATTTATTATCCCCGTCATCCTCGTGGGGTTGAACATGCTGGGGGTTATCCGGGGTAAAACTATCCTCAAATCTTGGCGGTGGATCGTGGTTCTAGTAGCGCTCATCGCAGCCATGACAGCTCCCGGTACGGATATCATGATGATGTTCTACCTGATGATTCCGCTCCTAACTTTCTTCTTCCTCGCCATAGCAATATGCTTGCTCAACGATAAACGGCGTGACCGCCGCGAAGCTAAACTAGCAAAGGGTCTTACAGAGACCGAGCTCAATACGGCCACCAGCGCTGAAGACCTTGAAAAGCTAGGACAGCTTGAAGAGGAGCCCTCCCAAAAGTAAAACTCCAGAATCCTCCGTCTTGAGTAGACGGAGGATTTTTAGGCGCAGGTACACTAGAATTATGGCTGAAAATCCCCAAGAAACCACTCACGGCTCGAACGACCGCCCGAGCTGCTTTGCGCACTATCAGGCCGCGCAAGAACGTAACGCTCACGCAAAAACAGCGCTTGGTAAGTTCGAAAAGAATCTCGGGTTTCCTCTTGACAGTTTCCAACGTCAGGCATGCCAATCCGTCGAAGCTGGACATTCAGTCCTTGTCGCTGCGCCTACTGGTTCTGGTAAAACAGTTGTCGGAGAATTCGGCATCTACCTTGCCCTCCAAACAGGAACAAAAGCGTTCTATACAACCCCTATCAAAGCACTCAGCAACCAGAAATACCATGACTTTGTGCGTAAATACGGCGAAGAAAACGTAGGTCTGCTCACTGGTGACACCAGCATCAATACCGAAGCCCCCATCGTCGTCATGACTACCGAAGTCCTTCGCAACATGCTCTACGCCGAATCTACGACCCTCATCGGTCTGGGATACGTCATCATGGACGAAGTACACTATCTCGCCGACCGGTTCCGTGGAGCAGTCTGGGAAGAAGCTATTATTCACCTTCCCGAACATGTCACTGTCATCTCACTCTCTGCGACTGTATCCAACGTCGAAGAATTCGGAGCATGGCTAGATACCGTACGGGGTGATACTGATGTTATCCTCTCTGAGCACCGCCCCGTCCCGCTCTGGCAGCACCTCATGGTAGGAAACCGTGTCATCGACCTCTTCGTACCCGATGAAACTTCTCAGAAAGAGGCTTCACCTACAAAACGTCGTAAAAACCACACAAAATCACCCCAAAACGCTCCCGCGGGGCTACGCATTAACCCGCTCCTCAAACAACTGCGGCCAGGCTTTCGCCGGCACACCCCTCGGCACAATGCACCCAAACGCGAGCGCTTCCGACGCGGCAGCAACCGGCATGACAAACACACACATGCACTCGAACGATCCCGTCATAAAACCTTCACCCAAGACACCGACGTTCTGCGTCCGCACCGCATATCTCGCCCTGAAATGGCCCGTATCCTAGACAAGCAAGGGCTATTGCCTGCCATATGCTTCATCTTTTCACGGGCAGCATGTGACGACGCCGTTACCCAATGCGTCAACGCGAATATCGTCCTCACCACCGAGGAACAGCAGCAAACCATCCGTGCCTATATTGCAGAAACCACTGCACACCTTGATAACCGAGACCTTCATGCCCTTGGATATTACGAATGGCGAGACGGACTCATCCGCGGGGTGGCAGCCCACCATGCGGGTCTGCTGCCGCTCTTCAAAGAAGTTGTTGAGACACTTTTTGCGCAGGGTCTTATCAAACTAGTCTTTGCCACCGAAACCCTCGCGCTCGGCATCAACATGCCAGCCCGCACCGTCATCCTCGAAAAACTCACCAAGTTCAACGGTGAAACCCACGTCGATATCACCCCCGGAGAATACACCCAACTCACCGGGCGGGCAGGGCGCCGCGGAATCGATCTTGAAGGACATGCCGTAGTCCTCTGGCGTCCAGGTCTTGTACCAGAACAGGTTGCCACCCTCGCATCCACTCGAACATACCCCCTTAACTCATCATTCCGCCCCACCTACAACATGGCCGCGAACCTCATCGCAGCCTACGGTGCTGACCGAACCCGCAAAATCCTCGAATCATCCTTTGCCCAATTCCAAGCAGATAAATCAGTCGTAGGAACAGCTGCACGAGTACGTAAAAACGAAAACGCGCTCGAAGGGTACCGAGACTCCATGCAGTGCCACCTTGGAGACTTCACAGAATATATGCGCCTGCGGCAAAAGATCAAAGATCTAGAGAAAAAAACTCGCAAAGCCAGCCAACAACATGCACGCACCCAAACCCACCAAAGCATCCAAGAGCTTATGCCCGGAGACATCATTCACATACCTTACGGACGCTCCCGCGGCTACGCCGTCGTCATCACCCGTGCCGAATCCAACGCCGACCCACGCATTAGCATCCTCACCGAAGACAATCAGCAGCGCACCGCAAGCGCACGTGATTTCACGGGGCTCATTGAACCCGTCTCCTACATTAAGATCCCCAAGAAAATAACCCTTAAAACACCCAAAGAACGCCGCGACACCACCTCACGGATGCGTCAAGCGCTCATCGATGAACGACCACCCCGCAAACTCGGTAATACCCCCATCGCCACACGTCATAACGATGCCCAAGAAAAACTCGACACACTACGCACCCAACTACGTAACCACCCCTGCCACGGGTGCTCTGACCGGGAAACCCATGCACGCTGGGCAGAACGATGGCGCAAACTCAACGCAGAAACAGAAGGACTACGCCGCCAAATTACCCGACGCACCAACACTATTGCTCAGGTATTCAACCGCATCGCAAAGCTCCTCACTGAATACGGCTACGTTACTGCTGACTCCCATAACGGGCTCAAGCTAACGACGAAGGGGGAAGCCCTGCGCAAACTCTACGGAGAAAAAGACCTTCTCACCTCTATTTGTCTCGAAAAAGGCTTCCTCACTGATCTGGATCCTGCGGCTATAGCAGCAACCATAGCCGCGCTCACATACCAGGGCAAAAAGGAAACCATCGAAATTCTCCCACGCTACCCGCACCCTTCATTACAAGTGTCTATCGCGACCATCAACCGCGAACTAGACCGTCTCAACGTTCACGAAGAACGTCACGAACTAGATCAAACCCCACCCTGCGACCTAGGCCTCGTCACCCCTATCTACCGCTGGGCTCGCGGTATGCACCTCGCAAAAGTACTCGAAGATACCGACCTCGCCGCCGGCGACTTCGTACGCTGGGCAAAACAAGTCATCGATGCCCTCGACCAGATCACCCATATACCCACCATAAGCCCAAACCTACGAGCAAGCTGCGAAAAAGCCATAGCCCTCATCCGCCGCGGAGTCATCGCACTAGACTCCTAAAACCGCTGGAAAGAACATGAGCATCTATATCTATACCAACGGGAGCATCTACAGCCCCGCCGACCCCTACGCCACAGCGCTCCTCACCGAAAACGGTACCGTAACCTGGATAGGCTCAGATGCGGGAGCTCGCTCCATCACGGACGAACGCATGCGAGCTATCGATCTAAACGGCAAACTCATCACGCCCACCTTCGCACGTGCCTTCGCACCCATAAACAACCACAGCGAAAAAACACTCTACGAGTACTTCCTCAGAACACATACCCAGGGATACCATACCCACACACTCGCAGGAACAATACGAGACATCCCGACCCTACGCGCATCACTCGACACGTTTTATACAACACACGCAACAGCCCCAGACGTACGATTCTTCATAATCCCAGAGCCACAAGCGACCTCCGCATCGTACGCTGAGCTCGTCACCACAGCCCAAGACCTGCTCAATAAATCATCTATAGCACTCACTGGATTTCACGCCACAAATCTAGACCACCTACCTACTTTGGCCTCCGAAGCAGCAGAACGCGGTCTTGTGCTCTCTATCAACACCCAAGATAGTTTCACTAATGCCTTTAGCTATGCGCTAGCCGTTAGAGAACAGCATCCTTGGCTTAACATCCGGCTTGATATGGTTCATGGAGTCATTGATGATCAACGTCTTCAGGATCTCGCAGATGCACGGATCAACTTAGGTATCCAAGCAACCTTTGATACTGAGACTGCAAAGTTAGCCCACCGGGCGAATGCAGCTGGTACCGCGTTCGCGCTAGGGTCAGACTCATCTCTTGTTGAAGTGCCTCTTGGATGGGAGCTCATCTCAGCCCTTATAAAACCGGCAGATGGTATTTCAGCACGCAGTGGTTTCGCAGCACTTACGCGAGGAGTCTACCGGCTAGCCCACGACGAGAACCCCTTTGCGGGCCAAATACTCCCTAATACACCAGCGAATATAGCGCTCTGGAACGTCACTGAGCTTATGGTCCAAGCCCCGGATTCTCGCATAGCCTCGTGGAGTACTGATCCCCGTGCTCGTATTCCACTTTTACCGGTTCTTGCTTCAGATGTGCCATTGCCCGTATTAGATCGCATGTACACTAGGGGAGGGGAATAATACGTTTCCTAGCTCGTAAAAGTTACCTGAAAATATACCGTGCATCTGCAGAATACGCCCTTACGCCGTATTTCGCCGGTTATACTAGTAAACCTAGACCCTACCTTCACTCTAACAAAGGAAAACAAGGGAATTATTATGCGTGTACTGACCGTTATTCCGACGTATAACGAGAAGGAAAACTTACCCGTTGTTGTTGAACGTCTTCGCAAGGCAGCACCCGACGTCGATATTCTGGTTGTTGATGACAATAGCCCTGACGGTACAGGTCAGATTGCGGATGCTATGGCTGAGCAAGATTCACAGATTCACGTTCTTCACCGCACTGTGAAAGACGGTCTTGGTGGAGCTTATCTTGCGGGGTTTGATTGGGGTCTCAATGAGGGATATGAAGTCCTTATCGAGATGGACGCTGATTGTTCTCACCAGCCCGAGCAGTTGCCATCGCTAGTACATGCTGTTGAGGCTGGGGCAGATTTAGCTATTGGCTCCCGTTATGTACCCGGCGGAAAAACAGAAAACTGGCCCATTCAACGCCAAATTCTTTCTCGCGGAGCAAATATTTATACGCGGGTTGTTCTAGGGACTGCGATCAAAGACATCACAGCAGGTTTCCGCGCATATAGGCGTGAAGCACTACAACGTTTGAATCTTGAAGGCATTGAATCTAAGGGCTATGTCTTTCAGGTAGACCTCGCTTGGCGTTCTGAGCAAGCAGGGCTCAAAATTGTTGAGGTTCCTATTACCTTTGTTGAGCGTGAGGTCGGAGCATCAAAGATGACCGGAAATATAATTTTTGATTCTATGCGTAAAGTGACGACTTGGGGCGTTTCTAACCGCGTCAATAAGCTCAAAAAGAAGCTAGGCAAATAACTAAACTTCACATAAAATAAGTGCCCGAACTACTCATTGGGTAGTTCGGGCACTTTTGTATAGTGTCACTCTGTATTCGTATTGTATTCTTGTACCGCTGTACGCGCCAGACCATGAAGAATCGCTTCGAGCCCTAAGCTAAATGCGCTCTCTGCTGGAGTCTGCGAGCTACGCTGCAGTGCTGTATATGCGTCTTGTAAATACGGATACTCATCTGCTGAAGCCGCAGGGTTAAAGATAGATTCGGGCGCGTGGGCGTCTACTGCAGATCCCAGCAGGAATGCCTCTAAAGATTCAATAACATTTAAAGTTTTATATTCTGGACACCCAAAAGCTCTTAACGTCTGAATGAGGACGTCATACATATGTAACGTTTGAGGGGCCCGATCGATCGGGGTCAATGCGAGCGCTGTTACCAAATCGGTGCTCTCACTGAACGCGTCTCGATAAGACTTCCCCCACAGACTCAAAGATTCAGTCCAGAGTTCTAGCTTTTCGGTGGGGGATAGGTGCTGCTCGTTAAGAATTTTAGTCGCTCGTGTCAGGGGCTCAAGCGTAATGTCATTGATGACCGCATCGCTTATAGCTCCCAGTACTTCGTCACGAGACTGAAAGTGATTGTATAAGGAAGAGGGGGCGACGCCTAGCTTCTGAGCAAGTGCGCTCATAGTGAAATTTCCTTGATCGGCCAAAAGGCTACGTGCTGACCGCACAATTTTGGATGCGCTTAACACTGTCAAAGAGGGACGTCCAGCGCGTCGCATGGGGGAAGAGATCACGATAAATCCTTTACTATTTCTTTGCTTTCGGCGTGTACTGCCGTCCCGCCTGTGAGCAGTTATAAAACATGCCACCAGAAATTTTACGCTTCATAAATGCCCCTAGATTTGTAATTTCTGTGTTCTGGGATACACTAAAACGAACACAATTCGTTTTGTGATTCTTTGAGCGAAAGGTTTTAACCATGACGACCAAGAACGAAACTACGAATGAAATGACCCGCGACGTCGTAATTATCGGCGCAGGTCCTTCCGGACTCACTGCAGCATACCGACTGCAGCAAGCAGGACATACCGTTGCAGTCCTTGAAGCACGTGAACGTGTAGGCGGGCGCACGTGGAACAACCATATTGACGGCGCATTCCTTGAAATCGGTGGACAATGGATTTCCCCCGATCAGACTGTTCTCACCGAACTCGTTGAAGAGCTCGGACTTAAGACCTTCTCTCGTTACCGCGAAGGTGAGAATCTCTATCGTGATCCTGACGGTACCATGCACCGGTACAACGGAGACATGTTTCCTGCCAACAAGCACACTCAACGAGAAATGGAACGGCTCATCGGAATTTTAGATGAGCTTGCAGCAGAGATCGGGGCCGAGAAACCTTGGGCGCACCCCAAGGCACGCGAACTCGATACAATTAGCTTTCACCATTGGCTCCGCGAACAATCCAACGACGAAGAAGCATGCAACAATATTGGGCTCTTCATTGCTGGTGGTATGCTCACTAAACCGGCTCACGCATTTTCAGCTTTACAGGCAGTACTTATGGCTGCATCTGCAGGATCGTTCTCTAACCTTGTCGATGAAGATTTTATTCTCGACAAACGTGTTCTGGGTGGCATGCAGTCCGTCTCCTTAGCCCTCGCAGAAAAAGTGGGACAAGAGAATATAATTCTTGAACACCCAGTCCGCGTTCTACGTTGGCAAGAAGACGGAGAGTATCCCGTACTTGCTGAAGCTGAAGCCTTCTCCGAAGATGGAGAGGCCTCACCTGAAAAAAACATCATTGTTCGAGCAAAGTACGCTGTTGTTGCGGTTCCTCCGAACCTATATTCACGTATCCATTTTGTGCCGCCGCTAGATCGCCGACAGCATCAAATGCATCAGCACCAGTCCCTTGGTTTGGTTATCAAGGTGCATGCTGTTTACCCCACACCGTTCTGGCGGGACAAGGGTCTCTCAGGAACCTGTTTTGCCGCGAACAACCTGGTACAAGAGATTTACGACAACACTAACTACGACCCAGCAACTGGGGAAGAAGAAGCTCGCGGCACTCTAGTAGGGTTCGTCTCCGATGAAGCAGCGGATGAAATGTTTACCATCAGCGCCGAGGAACGCAAAGAACGCATCCTAGACTCCATGGCGCAAATGCTCGGAGAAGAAACAAAAAATCCCGTGGTGTACTACGAATCAGATTGGGGTGCCGAAGAATGGACTCGTGGTGCATACGCAGCCAGCTATGATCTTGGGGGACTGCATCGCTACGGCGCAGACCAAGAAACCCCAGTAGGACCAATCTACTGGTCTTGCTCAGACATTGCTGCCGAAGGCTACCAGCATGTCGATGGTGCTATACGCATGGGAGAAAAAACAGCAAAACTGCTAGCTGCAAAACTCAAATAAGTTCATTCGCATCGTAACGCACATACGGGCAGCTTTACTGGGTGAACCAAAGAATGACACACCCAGTAAAGCTCCCCAAAATACGGATGGGAAACATGAAATACGTCGTAGGATATTCGCCCGATGCACGGGGCCGTTCAGCTCTCCAACTGGGAGTCGTACTAGCTCGCTCCCTGGGCGCAGAGCTAGATGTAGTATATGTCATTAAACCGCAAAACCCTCGCCTCGCAGCGCCACGATCCAACTTTGAAGACTTACTCCAAAAGCAAGCCGTTCAATGGCTTGAAGAAGCACAACATTACGTGCCCGCCCAAGTAATCGCCCGCTTCCACCTACGCCGCGCCAAATCAGCAGTCAGTGGCCTACTAGAACTAGCTGACGCCATAGACGCCGGACTCATCATAGTGGGCGGCGGTAACACCGGAAATTGGCTTTGGCACTCACTAGGCGCAGTTGGGAACGCTCTTCTACACCGTTCACGCATTCCCGTCGCTCTAGCACCACGTAAATACAGCGCTTCACACACGATCAAACAGTTCGACTGCGCCGTATCCCCAGACATCGACTCCATAAACCTTGTCGAAGAAGCCATAGCAACCCAAAACCGAACAGGCATACCAGTACGTCTAGTCTCACTCTACGAAGAAGGAAAAGACCTAGACGATACAACCTATCGCAGCATCATCCAAGACCTCGTAGACCAATCCGCAGTCAAACCAATAAACCCGCAACAGCTAAGCATCGCCGTAGGCGCAGGAACTACCATAGTAGAAGCGGTCGATTCTGTGCACTGGAACGAAGACTCCGTGCTAATGGCCGGATCCTCCAAACTAGCCCAACGCGGGGAACTCTTCCTAAGCTCAACAACCGCAAAAATCATGACCAAACTTCCTATTCCCCTCGTCGTAGTACCACGCGACTACCACCCTGGACGCAAAGGCTCCCAGCAGCAGCCATGGACAGGCTCAATCCCCATCATCAAACAATAGCCCGGCTCCTCACGTGATATACACCGCCGTACGATCATCCCAAGAAAAGGAAAACAATGGAACAACATCTTCAAGAACTTATCAACAAAATACCCACTGGGCTACTCATCGGCGACACATGGCGTGAAGGATTCGCAGGGGAGACATTCGATGTCCTAAACCCAGCGACCGAAGAAAAGCTCACGACCTTAGCATCAGCAACACCTGAAGACGCAATAGCGGCCCTAGACGCAGCATGCCAGGTTCAAGACCAATGGGCACACACGCCGCCGCGTGAACGTGCAGAAATACTACGACAGGCATACGACCTCATCACCGATCGCTCCGAAGAATTCGCCACCCTCATGACCCTCGAAATGGGAAAACCCCTCGCAGAATCACGAGGAGAAGTAGTCTACGGAGCCGAATTCTTACGATGGTTCTCCGAAGAAACCGTACGCGACTACGGACGCTACCAGCCCACGCCCGAAGGTAAAAACCAAATACTGGTAAAGCATAAGCCTGTAGGACCATGCCTACTCATCACCCCATGGAACTTCCCACTAGCCATGGCAACACGCAAAGCCGGAGCTGCAATAGCAGCAGGATGTACAATGATCCTCAAACCTGCACGGCTCACACCCCTAACCGCGCAATACTTCGCACAAACCATGCTCGATGCAGGGCTACCAGCAGGAGTACTCAACGTAGTTGCATCAGCAACTGCATCAGCCGTCTCAGATTCTCTCCTTGCAGACTCACGCCTGCGCAAACTCTCATTCACCGGCTCCACCCCCGTTGGCAAAGCCCTTCTAAAATCAGCCGCGCAAAATGTTCTACGCACCTCCATGGAGCTCGGCGGAAACGCCCCCTTCATCGTCTTCGAAGACGCAAATATCGACGAAGCCGTTGAAGGCGCCATGGGAGCAAAAATGCGCAATATGGGCGAAGCCTGCACCGCCGCAAACCGATTCCTAGTCCACGAATCTCGTGCCGAAGAATTTTCCACCAAACTAGCGACAAAAATCGCAAATCTCAAAACCGGCAACGGTCTAAACCCAGACACCACCTGTGGCCCCCTCATAGAACAAAAAGCAGTAGATTCCATCCACGAACTTGTACAAGATGCTCTCGACCGAGGTGCCCAAGCTCTGGTCGGCGGTTATCCCCAAAACGGTCCCGGATACTTCTACCAACCCACAGTCCTCATCAACGTTCCTCACGATGCACGCGTCATCCAAGAAGAAATCTTTGGCCCTGTAGCACCCATCATCACCTTTTCTACCGAAGAAGAAGCAATCCAACTTGCCAACAACACAGAATACGGGCTAGCATCCTACGTCTACACAACAGATACATCCCGCGCCCTGCGAACACTAGACCGCCTAGAAGTCGGCATGACAGGCCTCAACATCGGCATCATGTCAAACGCTGCAGCCCCATTCGGAGGCGTTAAACATTCCGGACTAGGACGGGAAGGAGCCGCCGAAGGCATCGCCGAATACACCTACACACAATACATCGGCATCAAAGACCCCTACGCCAGCTAAACCACCCAAAAACCATCCAAGATACGCACAACGCAACAATTTCTCGAAGGGTTCGTTTTACCTTTCCACAAGGAAAAACGAGCACACACAAACTTACAAACCTACGTAAGTCCAACCCCAAAGGAGAACGTTATGAAGCGCTTGAAGAATTTCATCAACGGCAAGTTCGTCGATTCCACCTCTGATGAGGTACTCGACATCGTATACCCCGTAACCGGCGAAGTCATAGCACAAGCACCAATATCCACTGACGACGACGTCAACACCGCCATGCAAGCGGCTCAAGACGCATTCAAAACGTGGAAGCATACGACCCCTTCAGATCGCCAGCTATTTCTCCTCAAGCTCGCAGATGCGCTCGAAGAAAACGTCGACGTACTCGTTGAAGCACAACACCGCAACACCGGTCAGCCCCGAGAACTCATCCGTGACGAAGAAGTCCTCGTCGGCGCCAACCAGCTACGTTTCTTCGCAGGGGCAGCACGCACCCTAGAAGGAAAAGCAGCAACCGAATACATGGAAGGACATACCTCATACGTACGGCGCGAACCCATCGGCGTCGTCGCCCAAGTAACCCCCTGGAACTATCCCCTCATGATGGCATTATGGAAGCTGGGGCCCGCGCTCGCTGCCGGGAATACTGTAGTTCTCAAGCCATCTGACACCACACCAGAATCCACCCTCGAGTTGGCAAGGCTTATAGGGGAAATATACCCCGCAGGTGTTGTCAACGTTGTGCTGGGAACCGGTAAAACTGGTGAAGCTATGGTAGGGCACCCGGCTCCTGCCATGGTTTCTATTACCGGATCGGTACGCGCAGGTCAGGCGGTTGCCACCGGCGCTGCAGCTGGTCTGAAACGTTCTCATTTGGAACTTGGTGGTAAAGCACCAGCAGTTGTTTTTGCAGATGCGGATTTGCCTCGTACCGCGCGCATGCTCGCAGATTTCGGTTATTTCAATGCTGGTCAGGATTGTACAGCAGTCACTCGCGTACTCGTTCAAGACAGCGTTTACGACAAGTTCCGAGATCTGCTGGTAGCTGCCGCAAAAGACACAGCTACTGGGCACGAAGACGATTCAAAGAACTTCTACGGTCCGTTGAACAACATCAACCACTTTAAGACCGTCATGAATAAGCTCAACACCCTCCCTGAACATGTCACAGTTGAAACCGGTGGCAAACAGTGCGGCACCCGTGGCTTTTTTGTGGAACCTACAGTGCTGAGCGGAGTCAATCAAGACGATGCCGTTGTCCAGGAAGAGACTTTCGGACCAGTTCTTACGCTCCAAAAATTTACTACAGAGGCAGAAGCCGTTGAGCTTGCTAACGATGTAAATTATGCGTTGGCGTCATCAGTTTGGACGTCAAATCATGGTACTGCTATGCGAGTTTCTCGCGATCTTGATTTCGGAGCAGTTTGGATTAATACACACGTACTTCTGACTGCTGAAATGCCTCATGGCGGATTCAAATACTCGGGTTACGGTAAGGATCTTTCCCTGTATTCCGTTGAAGAATACACACGTGTTAAACACGTCATGAGTGATTTGAGCGCATAAAGAACAGCTTCTCCAAGCTCAATTCGGCAAAAAGAGCTCCTGCGTCATCACACGTTAGAGAAGAGCTTGTGGAGCGGTACAGCTCTGTTGTCTAGGTGCTGTACCGTCTCTTCACAATTCACATATTATCCATGTAGCTTATGCTACGTTTTCCTTTGAAAGGTAGTCTCATGGTAGAGATGTATCGTCTTCCTCAAAAGATAAAACTTACTGGAGAGTTTCCCGGCCCCTCATCACGTGCTCTTGCACATCGTCGCTCACAAGCTGTTCCTGCATCTGTCGCTTCGGGGCTCCCAGTTTACGCGGCTGATGCAGACGGTGGCGTCATTATTGATGTTGATGGTAACTCGTTGGCTGATTTGGGAGCGGGTATCGCAGTCACAACTGTTGGTGCATCAGCTCCCAAGGTGGTACAAGCAGTTCAAGAATCGGTCACACACTTCACCCACACCTGTTTTATGGTTACTCCTTATGAGGGGTATATCGCAGTTTCTGAAAAACTAAACGAGCTAATACCCGGACGCTTTGAGAAACGCTCAGTACTTTTCAACTCTGGTGCGGAGGCAGTCGAAAATGCTGTAAAAATTGCTCGTGCAGCTACCGGTCGCAATGCCGTAGTTGTTTTTGATCATGCCTACCATGGGCGGACCAATTTAACAATGGCGTTGACTGCAAAAGTAGCACCATATAAGAAAGGCTTTGGTCCTTTTGCTCCTGAAATCTATCGTGCTCCTATGAGCTACCCTTACCGGGACGATCAGAACATGGATGGTAAAGAGGCAGCTCAACGCACCATCAACATGATCGAGAAGCAAATTGGTTCAGAATACGTAGCCGCAATTCTCATCGAGCCTATCCAGGGTGAAGGAGGGTTCATTGTTCCCGCCGATGGTTTCTTACCAACGCTGGTTGCATGGGCACGCGAAAAAGGTATCGTCTTTATCGCTGATGAAGTACAAACTGGTTTCTGCCGCACTGGCAAATGGTTTGCGAGTGAGTACGAGGGCATTGAACCCGATTTGGTCACCACTGCTAAGGGCATTGCTGGTGGTATGCCGCTTTCAGCCGTCACTGGTCGGGCAGAGCTTTTTGATAAAGTTCAGCCAGGAGGATTAGGCGGAACATACGGTGGTAATCCTGTATCTTGTGCGGCTGCTCTTGCGGCTATTGAAACTATGCAGGATCTTGATTTGAACGCACGAGCTCTGCATATTGAGAAACTGGTGACAGCAGCGTTAGCCCCGCTTGTTGATGAGCTAGACATTGTAGGGGATTTCCGCGGACGTGGTGCTATGCTCGCACTGGAGTTCGTAGCAGACTCTATTTCTAAAGCCCCGCATCCCACGGCGGCCAAGGATATTGCTGCTTACTGTCAGCAACGAGGAGTACTTATTCTTACTTGTGGTACTTACGGCAACATTATTCGTCTGCTTCCTCCGCTTACTATCAGTGACGAGCTCCTAAAACAGTCAATGAATATTCTTATCGAAGGTATTCGAAGCGTTTCATAATTTTTTGGAGGCTTACAGGGCCCCGGTCATATCTCATATAACGATCGGGGCTCTTGTCACAGCTAATCCTACTCCACACATGCGCCAGTTATTTACCTATAGCTATTATGCGCACACCTTGTAGACAAAAATTCAGGTGATTTTACTACTGTTCTGGATCAATTAGACTAAATCGCATATTGAGCAGGTCGCTATAAGCACACACCGTCTGGCGACGACACTCCGATAGAGGGAGAGCACCTTGTCTCAGAATAATCAACCCCACAAGTTACATAAAGGTCAGAGTCTAGCCAAAGATTCTGCATCAAATAACCCCCACGGTGCTATTGATACAAGCGCCGCTAACAAAAAGGGATTATCTTCCGGATCTGTATCTCTTTTTGGCTCCATTATTATTGGTATCTCTGTGGTAGCACCCGCATACTCATTATCGGGGGCCCTGGGTCCTGTAGGAGCTGTAGCGGGGGAGCACATGCCCGCGATCTTTCTCGTTGGGTTTATCCCTATGCTATTGGTAGCTATTGGCTACCGAGAGCTTAACGCTGCTATGCCGGATGCGGGAACAACATTCACCTGGACAACCAAAGCATTTGGTCCGTGGGTTGGTTGGCTCGGAGGCTGGGCATTATTAGCAGCTACCATCTTGGTTCTCTCAAACCTCGCAGGTATAGCTGTAGATTTCTTTTACCTGGCTTTGTCTCAGGTTTTTTCTAACCCAGATCTAGCGACTCTTTCAAGTAATACCTTTATCAATATCGGCACATTCTTAACCTTGATGGGTTTCGGGTGTTACATCACATACCGCGGGCTGGATGCGACTCAGAAAATCCAAACTGTTTTCATTATTTTCCAGCTTGTCGTACTCGCTATTTTTGCGGGTGTCGCCCTCTATAAAGCGGTCACAAATACTGGGTTTGCTAACCTTGCTCCGACTCTTGAATGGTTTAACCCCTTCGGAATCGAGTCATTCTCAGCTTTCTCTTCCGGTATATCTCTTGTCTTCTTCATATATTGGGGTTGGGACGCTGTCCTCACCATGAATGAAGAAACAGAAGGCGAGCATACAACTAGCGGTCATGCAGCTGTTGGCACTATCCTCACAGTAGTTCTACTGTACCTGTTAATCTCTGTGGGCACTTTGGCATTTGCGGGTACGTCCTCAGAAGGTCTGGGTCTAGGAAACTCTGATAACCAGGAGAATATTTTTGCTGTTCTTTCGGGGCCTGTACTAGGTTCTCTCGGAATTATTATGTCTTTCGCAGTTCTTATTTCGGCCTTAGCTTCTTTACAATCCACGGCAGTTTCACCAGCTCGAACATTGCTAGCCATGGGATATTACAAGGCACTCGGGCCTAAGTTTGCGAGTATTAGCCCAAAGTACCAATCACCTAGTTATGCGACCCTCGCTTCCTGTCTGATTGCTACCTTGTTCTACGTTCTTATGCGTTTTATTTCAACCTCTGTGCTTTGGGATACTATCTCCGCTTTGAGTTTGATGGTCTGTTTATACTACGGCGTGACGGCATTTGCCTGTGTATGGTATTTCCGAAAGGTGGCCTTCTCATCAGGCTTTAAGTCATTTGTGAACAAGTTTTTGTTTCCCTTTTTGGGAGGCATTATGCTTCTTGTTTTCTTCATCCAGACGACCTATGATTCCATGGATCCCCATCATGGCTCGGGGTCTGAAATTGGGGGAGTCGGGCTAGTTTTCTGCTTAAGTGTCGCGATTCTTCTCTTAGGAATTTGCGTTATGGTGTATCAACGTTGCCTCCGTCCTGCCTTCTTCAAAGGCGAGGTCCCGATGGAGGTAGAGCATATGATTGACTAGTTATTTCTCATGTGCACAAGAAAGGGAGAGGA
Source organism: Rothia sp. HMSC058E10 (assembly GCF_001809415.1). Classification (NCBI taxonomy): domain Bacteria; kingdom Bacillati; phylum Actinomycetota; class Actinomycetes; order Micrococcales; family Micrococcaceae; genus Rothia; species Rothia sp. HMSC058E10. The sequence goes on from NZ_KV797619.1 coordinate 159,652, forward strand.
GCCTCTAAAAGGGTTCCTCTCCCTTATGCATTATGAATGTATCCTACAGTGCATAATGAGAACGGTAGTATTCCAACCGATCTTCTAGAGTCTTCTCTAACTCTTCAACGCTACGTCGTTCCATTAGCATGTCCCAGTGTGTACGAGCTGGCTTATCATCGTCATTCTGGGCGTCACTCTCGCCGTTGACAAGATATGCTTCTTTGCCAGTTTTAGCAACCCAGACCTGTGGAATTTCAGCTTCAGCAGCAAAGGTCACAAATACGCGGTCACCATCAGTGGTTCGGTACTCTACACGTTGACGGGGTGCAGGCTGTACATTGGACTCGGTTTCCATAGATTGAGTTCCAAGACGCATACCACGCAGGCTACGATCGCTCACAATTCCTCCAGACTCCAGAAAGGGTTTCCGCAGATACTCAGCGGCTGCATAACGTTGGGCGGGGGAGAGCTATTCCCTCGAACGTCTAAAACATCCATTATATCGAGAATATTCTCCGCCGCCCAACTATTAGAGACAGCTATTCGCGAAGTCAAGCTAAACTATCTTAACTATTGAAGCCATATCCTTGAGATGGGTTCTCAAAAGTATCAGGCTTTGTATACGCTGCTTTTGTCGATCCATCGTTTATGTCCGATACCGGCAAATTGCCGAATGCGTTACCAAGACCTCGTAGAGCATCGCCAAGTTCTGTGGGGATAAACCAGAGTTTATTAGCTTGGCCGTCAGCAAGTTTGGGCAAGGTTTGCAGATACTGATAGGTGAGTAGCTGTTGGCTTGGGTTAGATTGATGGATGGCTTCGAATACCTTATGAACAGCTTCAGCTTCACCGTCAGCTCGAAGGATTGCAGATTGAGCGTCACCTTCAGCTCGAAGAATCTGAGCCTGTTTTTCAGCTTCCGCGCGAAGGATAGCAGCCCTAGATTCACCTTCAGCCGTCAGAATATCTGACTGCTTCTGACCTTCGGCCGTCAGAATGGCAGCACGACGATCACGCTCTGCACGCATCTGCTTCTCCATTGAGTCCTGGATAGAGTGTGGGGGCTGAATTTCTTTAATATCGACACGAGATACTCGTAGTCCCCAACGGCCGGTTGTAGCATCAAGAACTCCACGCAATTCCGCGTTGATTTGATCGCGAGAGGTCAAGGTCTGCTCAAGGTTTAGACCACCGACTACGTTACGGAGGGTCGCACTGGTGAGCTCGTCAACAGCACGAATATAGTTCGTAATTTCATAGGTTGCGTCCTTGGGGCTTGTTACCTGAAAGTAAACAACGGTATCGATCCCAACCACAAGGTTATCTTCGGTAATCACGGACTGCGAAGGGAACGAGACAACCTGCTCACGGACATCAATTAGAGGCAGCACGCGGTCAATAATCGGTACCACCATATGCAAACCGGGTTCTAGCACGGTTCGGAACTTACCAAGACGCTCAACGATTCCTGCTCGACCTTGAGGAATCACCCGGATGGTTTTAGCCAACAAGATAAGAACAAAAATGAAGAGAATCACAAGAAGAATAACTGGGACCATATCTTCATTACCTACTTTCTTTTCGGTGATTAATAACAAAATTTAGGGGCGTAGATGGAACATTTTATTTAGCTTCAGGGGTAACAGCTGATCCTTCTGGCAAAGTTGATACATGCGGGTACACAAACGCTGTAGCACCGTTAATAGTTTCGACCTGGGCGTAGGAGCCGGAAGGGATAGGAGCTCCTGAAGTGCGTGCTGTCCAAATTTCGCCTTCAAGACGCACTAAACCAGACTCAGCAGTGACATCCTCTGTCACAAGAACAGTTTTACCCCGAAGAGCTTTGGCATTTGTAACAGTATTTCCGGCAGAGCGGTTGAGGCGTTTCAGAAGAGGCGGACGTAGAATAAGCACAAAAAGGATACACAAAACCGCGAAAACTATTCCTCGAGCGAAAAAATGTTCGATCAATGGTGAAATAGCCGATGTGATGAGGGCAGATAGGGAAAGCATCAAGAAAAAGAGATCTAGAGACAGCATCTCAATTATCGCAAAGAGCAAAGCTAGTATCAGCCAAAATGTCCATGGGCTGTCAAAGAGCCAATCCATATTTTCCTCCTCATCGTAGGCACAATGATCCAACGTATAGAACGCCCAAGCCATACAAACATTATTCCATGAGGTGCATCACCAATCAAAGAGTTTACTCACACAAACTCACAACACCACAAATGGCCGATAATATACATTATGTAAAGTAGAGTCAGAAAACCACACCCCAGCCACTCAACCTTCCGTGCAATTGAACCGGATTAGCTGCCAGTGCGCCCTCGTAAAGACGGTTTCACCCCAGCAGCTTCTTTCTCCTCAATGTCCAGTAAAGCTACAGATACACCAAAATCTTCTATTTACATGAATAGGCGCTTTACGGACTCGGCGTTTCTACCACCAGGTGGCTAAACTCTACCCAAGCGTTCAAAACTTGAGCTGCTGCCCCAGTATCAATAGATTGGCGCGCATCCGCCAAAGCTTCTGTGTACCGTTCCTCAAAGCTCCTGCCGTCGTTTTTTCGGTAAGCTATCAGACCGGCCGCCGCATTAATAAGAACTGCATTACGAATTGCATGCAACGAGTCTTTTGCCGACTCGCCCTCCCCAGCTAATACTGCGCGAAACACACTGGCGTTATACTCAGCATCTCCCCCTCGCAGGTTATCTAATGAAGAACGCTCAATCCCATAGCCTTCGGGATTAAAGACATATTTCTGAAGAGTACCCCCACTTGCTTCCCAGATCTGGGAAGTTGTAGCAATTGTCAATTCATCAAGCCCATCATCCCCCCGGAATACAAGGGCATGGTCGCCTCGATTCGCGAAAACCCAAGCCATCTTTTCTACCATCTGCGGATTAGCTACCCCAATTGCAGATGATGACACTCGCGCAGGGTTTGTCATGGGTCCTAGGTAGTTAAAAGCCGTTGGTATACCTAATATTTTTCGAGTTGGCCCTACGAACCGCATAGAGGGATGAAAAGTCATTGCAAATAGAAAGGTGATTCCTACTTGCCGAGCGCACGCGGCAACAGACTTAATCGGCATATCTAGCTGAATACCTAGCGCCTCCAAGACATCTGCCGACCCTGATTTAGAGGTTGACGCCCGGTTACCATGTTTAACAACTGTCGCACCTGTACCAGCAATAACCAAGGCTGCCATGGTGGATATATTGACGGTATTCTGCTGATCTCCGCCAGTGCCTACAATATCAACCGCGTGTACGTCAAGATCAATAGTTTCAGCTTTTGCAAGCATTCCTCGCGCAAGGGCGCCTAACTCTTCAGAGGTCTCCCCCTTCATGTGGAGCGATGTCAGGAAGGAAGCAAGTATAGGTTCAGGCGTTGAACCAGTCATAATTTCATCCATAGCCCAGTCCACATGACGAGAACCGAGATCCTGCCCAGAGATGAGCTGATTCAAAATGTATTTCCAGGTTAATGACTCATGTGCAGTTATATCCATACTCCCGATTTTAACCTTCCTGCAGGATTCATCTGCTGCCAGCGCATAGGGTGCCACAGCTTTGAGGCTTCTCTCCCCCACGAACTTACCAAAACATTACACATAGAGCGTGTCGCACAAATCTCGTGAAAACCGCTAGTTTACAGGGAACTCTAAGGATTTTCCCAACACACCGCAAGATTTAAGAGGTTATGTATTCGCTCTTCGCAAGTTTTAGCGACATAATGTCTATGTGACAACTGTAACCAATAACCCCAGCAGGCCGGCACATCCGGCTCTTAACCGACCCAACACGGTCGCCATTGGTACCGTCGTGTGGTTGGCATCAGAGCTGATGTTCTTTGCCGGGCTTTTTGCTATGTACTTCACCCTTAAGGCATCACGTCCTGACATTTGGGCTGATAATGTACATATCCTTAACGTTCCCTTCGCTTTTATCAACACAATCGTTCTTGTGCTGAGTTCTGTGACATGCCAGATGGGCGTATTTGCCGCAGAACAGCTCAAACCACGCCGCTCCGGTTCTTTGCTGAATATTAAGGCATGGGGCATGGCTGAATGGTTTGTGTTGACTTTCATCATGGGCGCAATCTTCGTCTGCGGTCAGGCTTATGAGTACGCAACCTTGGTTTCAGAAGGCGTAACCATTGCATCTAGCGCTTACGGATCCGCTTTCTACATCACAACAGGGTTCCATGCGTTACACGTGACAGCTGGTCTAGTAGCTTTCCTCCTGATCATTGGTCGCGCATTTGTCGCTAAGCGATTTGGTCATTACGAAGCAACTAGTGCAATCGTTGTCTCGTACTACTGGCACTTTGTAGATGTCGTGTGGCTCGCTCTATTTGCCGTAGTGTACTTCGTCAAATAACAGTCCAACACTCTCGCCCCGTCCGTATCCATTTTTACTAGCACACACAAGGAACAAAAGACGTGAAGGCACTTTCACAGAAGCGGCGTCACCCGCTTGCAGCTATTGTGTTGCTTGCGTTGGCTCTCATCCTTACTGGTGGTCTCTACACAGTTGCCACTGCCACCAATCAGGCCAAGGCCGAGTCAAGCCATGCATACACTCAAGATGATGTAAACGCTGGTCAAAAACTCTTCCAAGCCAACTGTGCAACCTGCCATGGAATGAACGCTGAAGGCACCGCTGATGGTCCTTCGCTCATCGGTGTTGGTGCAGCCGCAGTTGATTTTCAGGTTGGTACCGGCCGCATGCCTATGCAGATGCAAGGTACACAGGCTCAAGTCAAACCTGGTCAGTTCAACGAGGAACAGACGAAGCAGCTCTCTGCATATGTTGCTTCGCTGGGCGCCGGTCCTGCAATACCTGAAGCAGAGAATCTAGATACCACCAAAGGCGATGCTGCAAATGGTGCCCGTGTCTTCCTAGCCAACTGCGCAATGTGTCATAACGCGGCTGGTGCGGGTGGTGCTCTTACCCGAGGGAAGTTTGCTCCTTCTCTCATGGGTGTTAGCGATCAACATATCTATGAAGCCATGGAAACTGGACCTCAAAATATGCCTGTTTTCAATGACGCAAACCTTACCCCGCAAGAGAAGCGTGATGTTATCACCTATTTGAAAGCACAGGAAAAAAATGTTTCCCCTGGTGGTCTTAAGCTAGGCTCTCTAGGTCCTGTCGCTGAAGGTCTGTTGATTTGGAGCGTCGGTCTAGGGATCGTGCTTATCTTTGTTATTTGGCTGACCTCTCGCTCAGCATAAATACGCACATACTATTCGTATCGGAAAAGATTTGAGGCAACACATGGGAAACCATCGTGACGGTCAAGACGCTCAGAGCGTCACCGTAGTTACCTCTTCAGAGGATTCAAAGGAGCAGTTTCAGAATCCTGGGCTGCCTCCACATCGTCCACGTCTGACAGATGTGGATTCGAAGCGTGCTAAAGGTGCTGAGCGCCAAGTTATTCTACTCTTTGTACTATCAATGCTCGGCTCTTTGTTATTCTGGGTCGCGTATTTCGGTATATCAGTTGAAGGTAACTTCTTTGATGTAAACAATACGGAGCCTACCAGTAAACTGCAGCTGCAGAACCTCTTGCTTGGTTTAGGTATAGCATTCGCTATGTTCGGCATTGGTATTGGAGTTGTTCATTGGGCACGTACGCTTATGCCTGACCATGAACTCGTTGAGGAGCGGCACGATTTGCGTCCTGAAGAGGATCGCGCCGAGGCAGAAGAAATCATCGAAACTATTATTGATGAGTCAGGTATTAAACGCCGTCCTCTCCTGCGCAATACTCTCATTGGCTCAGTTATTCTGGCTCCGTTAACTTTTATTACGTTTCTGCGCGATCTGGGGCCGAATGATCCTGCCGTTCTTAAACACACGATGTGGGATCAGGGTGTCCGTCTTGTACGCGACCCTTCTGGGACTCCGATTAAAGCTTCTGACGTTACGATCGGATCTGCTTATCACGTTCTGCCGGAGACCATCACGTCCCTCAGCCATGAAAATGGCTATCTAGAGGAAAAAGCTAAAGCAGTTGTCTTGTTGATGCGTCTTGACCCCAATGAGATGAAGATTTCGGAAGAACGCAAAAACTGGCACGTTGACGGTATAGTCGCTTATTCGAAGGTCTGTACACACGTTGGATGTCCCATCGCGCTGTACGAGCAGCGAACGCATCATCTGCTGTGCCCGTGCCATCAGTCTACTTTTGATGCGGCAGATGAATGCAAGGTTGTATTCGGTCCTGCAGGTCACGCACTCCCACAGTTGCCGATTACAGTCGATGATAATGGTTATCTTGTGGCTCAGAGCGACTTCCATGAGCCAGTTGGTCCCGCGTATTGGGAACGCGGTCAGCACGTCGAAGAAATGCGTGCAGAGCGTGAGAAGGAGGCGAAATAAGTAATGTCTACAACAACTGGCTACGAATACAAACCTAAAAGCAACGCTGGGCGTATCGCGAATTTTGTTGATACGCGTGTTGGCATGTCTGGGGTTGTTAAAGAATTTGGCCGAAAAATCTTTCCAGATCACTGGTCCTTTATGTTCGGTGAGGTGGCTCTATACAGCTTTGTAGTGCTCCTTATTTCAGGAACTTTTTTAACATTCTGGTTTAACCCATCAACCGCTGCAGTTACCTATGACGGTTCATATGTACCCATGAAGGGTACAGAAATGTCTGTTGCGTTTGCGTCTACTTTAGATATCTCTTTTGATATTCGCGGGGGCCTGTTGATCCGTCAGATTCACCACTGGGCGGCTCTCATGTTTATGTTGGCCATCTGTATCCACATGCTCCGTGTCTTCTTTACAGGGGCTTTCCGCCGTCCACGTGAGCTGAACTGGGTTGTAGGTTGCGTCCTCTTTGTCACGGGCATTATGGCGGGCTTTACTGGGTACTCCCTCCCCGATGATGTGCTCTCTGGTAACGGTTTGCGAATTGTCGATGGCATTATGGTCGCAATTCCGCTTGTAGGTACATACCTCTCGCTTTTCTTCTTCGGAGGCGAGTTCCCAGGTGAACACATTATTAGCCGCCTATACAGCCTGCATATCATGATCATTCCGGCAGTTCTGTTGTTGTGCGTTGGACTGCATATGTTCATGGTTGTCCTGCATAAACACACCCAATATCCAGGACCAGGTCGTACCAACAATAACGTTGTTGGTTTTCCTGTAGGTCCGGTTTATGCTGCAAAAGCAGGCGGTTTCTTCTTCATAGTTTTCGGTATCATCGCTTTCTTAGCTTCCACCTTCACTATTAACGCAATATGGAACTATGGTCCCTACGATCCATCTCCAGTTCAAGCAGGTACTCAGCCTGACTGGTACGTAGGCTTTGGTGACGGTGCATTACGTCTATGGCCTGGTGTTTGGCCATGGTCATGGGAATGGCAAATCGGTGGAACATGGGTTCTGAATGTCCTACTGCCTTTTGCACTCGCAGGCGTCTTGATGGGATTCTTATTCACGTGGCCTTGGATCGAACGTTGGGTCACCAAAGATAATCGGGTTCATAATATTCTTGATCGCCCGCGTAACGCTCCATTCCGTACAGGCGCCGGTGTTGCCGGTATCATCTACTACTCAGTTTTGATGATCGCGGCATCTTCTGATTTGATCGCAACACATTTCCACGTCTCGCTAAATGATGTAGCTTATGTATTGCGTGCGCTCTTCTTCCTTGGACCCATCCTTGGTTTCGAGATTACCCGAAGGATTTGCCTCTCCTTGCAGCGTAAAGATCGTGAGCTAGTGCTTCATGGCATCGAAACTGGTCAAGTGGTGCAACTCCCCCATGGTGAGTTTATTGAGGTGCACAGGCCTCTTGACGAGTATCGTCGGTACAAGCTAGTTAGTTTCGATTCACCAGATGTAATACCTGCACGCCCCAATGCTAAGGGGAAGGTTACAATGCTTGAGAAAGCACGAGGCACCTTATCGAAGTTGTTCTTTACTGATCGTGTTCTTCCTGTAACTCCTACTGAGCTAGAAGAAGCTCATCATGAACATAATGAAGCTCAAAGGGTTGAGGGAGCTTCCTTTGATAGCCCCGAGATTAAGGGCTAAAGTTACAACTTCATAAGTTTACTTGAGGGTTGGTGCCACAAAACTGTGGGACCAACCCTCAACGTTTGTACCGCATGTATCTCTTCCAGCAATGTTGCTGTTGACCCAATATCATATCCATCTTCTAAGGCCAGGAGTCCAGACTTTCTCATGAAAAATTCTCATAAGCAGCATGCCCTATTCCTGAAACTAAGAATCTTTGCTTACTTATCAGCGATCGCTATATACCTGATGCCATAATGGAATAACTTCATATGTGCTAAGCACACCCCGTCCCTGAAATTTACACAAACTATCATGCCGCTGGTCTTAGAGGCAGGAAGGAGCCTAGCGGATTAACAGATAAAAGTAGCAATAACCTAGGTTTGAGGTTGAGACTCTAGAATTCTTGCAGAGAGAGCACTTCTGCGAGCATAAAATTGCCGTCTTTTCTTTCGAGCCGAGCGTACTGATAAGCGAGCGAAACTGCCTCTGCAAAAACTATTATCGTGCGATAGGCACCTCGCTGCTTCGATGATCCTCAGATAAACTGCCAATACAGACAATTAATCCAACTAGCTTTTTCTTACCTCCCTTTTTAGTACATATCTTTTATTCGAGAATCTCTGGAATATAGAAAAGGTGGGGTTACATCATCCGTATAGATGATGTAACCCCACCTTTTACTGTATATGATTAGTGTGCGTGATCACCGCGGTTGTATTCATATACCCACCCGATAACGGCGACTGCTACGATAGGCAACGCAAGAATTAGTACCCACCAAGCAATCGCTGCCCCAAGAACAACAATCATGCACGTTAAACCGATCATGAACGGCCACCAAGACCATGGTGAGTAGAACCCATACTCACCAGCACTCTCAGCGATTTCACCCGTGTAGTTATCCATGGGTTGGCTTCCTAGCTTCTTTTCAGTAAACATGAGGAAGAAAGCCAAGAAGAAGCACATGAGCGCCGTCACGAGGAGCGCGGGAAACCCGGCCCACTCATCAAAATTGGTCATAAACCCATAAATAATTCCAACAGGAGTAAAGAATATACCAAGGTACAGGAAGACCTTCCCGAGAACTTTCACGGTTTACTCTCCCTTCTGTGCTGCAAGAGCTGCAGCGGCAACATCATGATTCGTTGAAAGCTCGGGATGATGTAGGTCTAGAGCCGGGCGTTCGGAACGGATACGAGGCAATGCAGTAAAGTTGTGGCGGGGCGGAGGACAAGAAGTCGCCCATTCGAGAGATCCGCCGAATCCCCAGGGATCGTCTACCTCGACTTTCGGAGCATACCGAGCAGTAATGTAAACATTCCAGAACCAGGGAATCATTGAAACGGCAAGAATCATGGATCCAACAGTTGAGAACTGGTTCATCCAGGTGAAACCGTCTTCGGGCAGATAGTCAGCGTATCGACGAGGCATACCATCAACGCCAACCCAGTGCTGAATCAAGAAGGTCGCGTGGAACCCGAAGAATACCAGCCAGAAGTGAATCTTACCGATCCGTTCGTTGAGCATCTTGCCAGTGAATTTTGGCCACCAGAAGTAGAATGCACCAAACATACCAAAAACAATGGTTCCAAAAATCACGTAGTGGAAGTGTGCAACCACGAAGTAAGTATCCGAGATATGGAAGTCTAGAGGCGGAGTAGCCAGGATAATACCCGTCAGACCTCCAAAGAGGAAGGTTACTAAAAATCCATAGATCCACAATAATGGAGTTTCAAACGTAATGGACCCCTGCCACATAGTCCCAATCCAGTTGAAAAACTTCACGCCGGTTGGAACACCAATCATCATGGTCATGAACGAGAAGAACGGAAGCATAATCGCTCCAGTTACGTACATATGGTGCGCCCACACAGTTACAGACAGGCCCGCAATAGCAATGGTCGCTGTAACAAGACCTTTGTAACCAAAAATGGGTTTACGTGAGAATACAGGGATAATCTCCGAAGTCACACCAAAGAAAGGTAGCGCAAGCACATACACCTCAGGGTGCCCGAAGAACCAGAACAAGTGCTGCCAGAGCACCGCTCCCCCATTTTCTGGATCAAAAATATGTCCTCCGAATCGGCGATCCATACCTAGAGCAAACAAAGCGGATGCCAGAGGCGGGAAGATCATAATAATCAAGATTGAAGTAATCAGAGTTGTCCACGTAAACACAGACATACGCCACATAGTCATGCCAGGGGCGCGCATTGCCACAATTGTAGTAATGAAGTTAACCGCACCCATAATTGTGCCGAACCCCTGCAACGCAAGACCAAAGACCCATAAATCACCACCGACAGACGGGCTGTAAGTAGTGCTATTTAGTGGGACGTATGCAAACCAGCCGAAAGAGGCTGCACCTTGTGGGGTAATAAAACCTGCAATCGCTACTAGCGACCCAAAAAGGAAGAACCAAAAAGCCAATGCGTTTAAGCGCGGGAATGCCACATCGGGAGCACCAATTTGGAGCGGGATAAGCACGTTCGCCAAACCGGTGAACAAAGGGGTGCCGAACATGAGAAGCATAAGGGTACCGTGCATCGTAAAGAGCTGGTTAAATTGCTCCTTCGTCTGTAGGATCTGCATACCGGGCTCAAAAAGCTCAATACGCATCAGCAGAGCCATAGTTCCGCCCATGCAGAAGAAGATGAAGGCAGAGATCAGGTACATGTACCCAATGGTCTTGTGGTCCGTGGAAGTAATCCAATTGACAAAGATGCGTCCCTTGGACTTAGGAACCACGCGCGGCGCAACAGCCGTTGCACTCTCAGTTGAATATTCGAGGGTAGTCACGTCTATTTCACCCCTTTATTGGTTAGCGGGACGCGGAGTCGCGTTCTGGTTGGGATTACGGTTGTATTCGTCCCCAGCGATACCCTGATTCTCGGGATTTTGCTTAAGGGAATTGATGTAGTTGTCGTAGTCTTCCTGTGAGACCACCTTGACATTAAACAACATCTCAGAGTGGTACTCACCGCAAAGTTCAGCGCATTTACCCTTATAATCACCAATTTCTTTGGTAGTGATATGAATATGGTTCGTCATACCAGGGATCGTATCCCGTTTCTCTAGGAAAGCCGGAACCCAGAACGAATGGATCACATCACGCGATTTGAGGACTACGTCAACATTTGAGTTAACGGGCAGATAAAGCGTTGGAAGTTCTGCTTCTTTACCTGGTGAACCATCAAGGTGAGCTTGTACACCAGTTACATGCACGTTTTCATCTGTGTAGTTGAAATCCCAGGCCCATTGTTTGCCATACACTTCAACAGTGACCTGTCGATCGGCACCAGTTTTAGGACCAGTTACTTGACGCTCGACTCGGTCTGAAAACGTAAACATACTGACGATCAAGACGACTGGAACGAAAGTATAAAAAATTTCCAGAGGCAGGTGATAGCTGAGCTGACGAGGATAGCCACTTTCGTTCTTACGCCTACGGTAGGCAATGATGCACCATAGCATCAAGCCCCAAGTAATAAGACCGACAACAAGAGCTGCACTCCAAGTGCCTACCCAGAGATGCATGAGGTTCTCGGCATTATCAGTAGCCGGATGCCCAGCTTTTGTAGGTAACCAGCCTACAGCTGCCCTATCCATTGAACAACCAGTCATCAGCAGCGTCGCTGTAGTCCCGAGGCCAACAAGACTTGCACGCTTACGACGACTGCCGGTTCGATATTGCGAACTCACAGACGGCCCTTCCTGTTCTTGCAGTGTGTGCTAGTGCTCAGGTCTACAGGTAAACCTGAGGCAATTATAAAAAACTTATCCCTTAGAGCTTACCGCGAATTCTGCTCTTACGGTGACACTCTGTCACTGAAATTGTAAGTTTCCTGGAAAATTACTGAATTTTAACGTAACAGAACCCCTAAAGTTGGTTTTTTAGGGGTTCTGTTATATCCATGCTCCTAATGGAAAGAGTCGCCACAGGCACATGATCCTGCCGCGTTCGGATTATCAATTGAGAATCCTTGTTTCTCAATCGTGTCTTCAAAATCAATCGTTGAGCCATCTAGATAAGGGGCACTCATTTTATCTACGATAACCTGCACACCGTCATAATCACGCACTGCGTCACCATCAAGTACTCGCTCATCGAAGTAGAGCTGATAGATTAGCCCGGAACAGCCACCGGGCTGTACAGCAATCCGGAGGCGCAAATCGGTACGTCCTTCTTGTTCGAGCAAAGTACGTACTTTATTCTGAGCAACTTCAGTAAGGTTAACCCCGTGTGTTGGTAGCTCAGTTACAGTCTCAGTCATGTTTATCCTTTCCTGACAATATCCCCCTTCGTAAAGTCAGATTACGCTGTCCTACTTCTTCACGACAACAGCGGACTCACAAGTTCACTAAGGGCATCAAGGTCTCTTACGTCCAGAATACCAACTTTGTAGAATTCTGTACTTAGTGTGTGAGGTATATTCCTTGAGTTGCTTTCCTTTCCTAATCTACTTACTCCTGCTGAGAGCACTCAATATCAGTGCCTCCGCTAAAATTCCTCGTTTAAAATCAGGTACATACAGCGATTCGTTGGCGCTATGTGCCCGGGTGTCTGGGTCTTCAACACCAGTTACTAGAATCTGGGCGTCGGGGAAGTTCTCCTTCAAATCCGCTATAAAAGGTATTGAGCCTCCTATGCCTGTCTGCACAGGAGATATACCCCAAGCTTGAGCCATTGCTGACAAGGTGATTTGAGCTCCATCCTGCTCAACATCTGTGGCAAAGGGTAACCCTGAGTCGACAGGAGTATAGCTAACTTGCGCGTTATAAGGTGCATGCTTCTTTATATGGTCTGCCAGAACTTTGTGCGCATTTTCGGGAGAATCACCAGGAGCCAGCCGGACACTAATACGAGCTCGCGAAGTAACAGCAAGGGTATTTGAAGAATGGGCAATTGACGGAATATCCATACCTATAACGGAAAGTGCAGGTTGCTGCCAGAGCCGAGATGTAATTGATCCATATCCTGCTAGAGGCATCTGGTCTAAGATTCCAGCATCTGCGCGGAATTCATGTTCAGGATATTCGACCTTAGGGTCTTCACCACGGTACAGGCCTTCTATAACAACTGCACCTTCGTCATCATGAAAAGTACCCAGCAGACGGGCTAATACCGTATGTGCGTCTAGAAAAGGGCCTCCAAAAATACCAGAGTGTACTGCGTGATTACCAGTTCGAACTTCAATATCCCCGCTAGCTACGCCACGTAATGAGGTAGTTAATGCCGGAACTCCAGCTCGCCAGTTGGCAGAATCTGCTACCACAATATAATCAGCGGTTAGGTCCCTCTGGTAGGCAGCTAAGAATTCGCGGAAAGAGGGTGACCCTACTTCTTCTTCCCCTTCGATAAAGATCTTTACGCCAACGTTGAAATCATGGCCTAATACTTCCGATACTAAGCGGAAAGCAGCCATATGGGTGATAACCCCTGCTTTATCGTCTGCAGCACCGCGGCCATAGAGGCGAGCGCCTTTCTGAACTGCGGTAAACGGGTCAGTTTCCCACTGCGTGTTATCGCCAGGAGGCTGTACATCATGGTGAGCGTATAACAGGATTGTGGGATACCCTGAAACAGCTGGTTTAGTGGCAATTACCGCTGGCATACCTTGATGTGTCTCCCCCGTTTCATCGTGGTACGACGCAGAAAGGATTTTTACCTCTTGAAAACCTGACCGTTTCGCAAGCTCGTACACAGCTTCAGCGCTTCGTTGGACCTGGGCTAGATCAAAAGCTTCCCACGCGATGGATGGGATAGAGACTAGATCCTTCAGCTCAGTAAGATATTCATCAAAATGGGCTTCAAGCGCCTCTGTGAGCGCATCATGTTCTGGGAATTTATGAGGAAAATTGGCCATGCGTCTAACAATACGCTTTATACAGGGGTGGCGCATACTTTTTTATTTTTGGTCTTGGTATTCGGCGTAGGAAATTATTTTTGGTTATTCTAGTAGGGTGTTTGGTCGTAAAAAAGGTAAGGCTCCGCAGGAGGCTGCTGTCGAGCCTGAAGAAGAGAAACAGCATGAGGTTCCTGAGAACTCTAAGTTCACGCCGAAGAAAGGGCGTCCTACACCGTCTCGTAAAGAGCAAGTTGCGGCGCGAAGGAGGCCTATAGTCGGTGCTGATCGTGGCGCGGCGAAGACTGCTGATCGTGAGGCTGCTGCTGAGCTTAGGGCACGGCAGCGGGAGGCTATGCGTACTGGCGATGAGAAGTATCTACCGATAGTGGATAAGGGGCCTCAGCGGCGGTACATTCGCGACTATATTGATGCTCGCCGGAATTTGGGCGATATAATGCTTATTTTGCTCATTGTTTTTCTTGTTGCGTCGTGGGTCGTGAGCGGTTTTGGCGTAGCTGCTGCTCCTGTCTACTACGGGACTATGTATGGCATGTATGCTCTGATGCTGTTGTGGGTTATTGATTACTGGTTAATGTGGCGCAAGCTTAAACAGATGGTTATTGCTAAGTTTGGCGAGGTACAGCGTGGTAGTGGTATGTATGCGTTCAACCGTGTGATGATGATTCGTCGGATGCGGCGACCTTATCCTCTTGTTAAGTATGGGGAGTATCCAAAGTAAATACTGTGTCTTTAATGATTTCTGGGGTGGGAAACCGTGTTTGGTTTCTCACCCTTTTTGTGAGGTTTATTTTTGGTGCGAGCGACGGATTTTGTAGAGTCCTCGGTTGATGTGGGCGGCCCATAAGGGGCCTTCGTAGAGGAAGGCGGTATATCCTTGGACAAGGTCTGCGCCTGCGTCTAGTCGTTCTTGTACGTCTTGGGCGTTGGTTACTCCTCCAACAGAGATGAGGGCTAGTTTGTTGCCTATTTCTTTCTTGAGGAGGTGTAGGACTTCGAGTGATCGGGTTTTAAGTGGTTCTCCTGAGAGTCCTCCTGCGCCTATAGCGTTAATTTTTTCTTTGGTGGTGTGAAGTCCTAAGCCTTCGCGTGCGATTGTGGTGTTGGTTGCGATGATCCCGTCAAGCTTTAGTTCTTGGGCTAGGCGAGCGACAGCTGTTATGTCTTCGTCTACAAGGTCTGGAGCGATTTTAACGGTGAGAGGCACGTGGCGGTGGGGTGAGACTCGGTTTGCTTCTTCTCGTACGGCTTGTAGGAGTGGGCGGAGTGTTGCGATGGATTGCAGTGTACGTAGTCCTGGGGTGTTGGGGGAGCTTACGTTGACGACGAGGTAGTCTGCTTGTGGGGCTAGGGTACGTGTTGATATTAGGTAGTCTTCTATGGCGTTTTCTAGTTCTACAATCTTTGTTTTTCCTATGTTGACGCCGATGATGGGGCGTTTCTCGGGACGGTATTCGGTTTCTAGATCGGCACGTGCTGATGCGACTCGGGGTCCTGCGGCTGCGGCACCGTCGTTGTTGAATCCCATACGATTAATGACTGCTTTATCTTCGATGAGGCGGAATAAACGTGGTTGTGGGTTACCAGGTTGTGCCTGTCCGGTGATGGTGCCGATTTCGATGTGTCCGAATCCTAGTCCTGCAAGGGCTGCGATACCTTTCCCACCTTTGTCGAAGCCTGCGGCTAGTCCGAAGGGTGAAGGGAAGGTGAGTCCCATGGCTGTGGTGCGGAGGCTGGGATTGGGTTGAAGGTAGCTTTTGAGGATGCGAGTAATACCTAGGTTTTTGAGGGTTTGTATTCCCCAGAAACCAATGTGGTGTGCTTTTTCGGGATCCATGCCTGCGAAGAAGATTTTGAAGAAGGTTGGGTATAGTCGCATTATTTGCTCCTTGTGGTGTGGTGTTAGTTTTTGGGGTTAGGAATTTTGTCGGTGGCGCCTCCGTATCGGCGGTCGCGGCTGGCGTATTCTTCGACGGCTTCGTAGAGGGTTAGGCGGTCTACATCTGGCCAGAGTACGTTCATGAAGACGAATTCGGCGTAGGCGCTTTGCCAGAGGAGGAAGTTGGATATTCGTTGTTCGCCTGATGATCGGAGGAAGAGGTCGACGTCTGGTAGGTCTGGTTCATCGAGGTATTTTTGGAAGGTTTTTTCTGTGATAGATGAGGGTTTGAGGATGCCTGCTTGTACGTCTTGTGCAATGGTTGCGGCTGCGTCTGCGATTTCTGCGCGTCCTCCATAGTTAACGCACATAGTGAGGGTGCAGGTGGTGTTATTGATGGTTTCGCGTTCGCATTGTTCGAGTTGTGAGATAACGTTTTTCCAGAGTTTGGGGCGGCGCCCTGCCCAGCGGATGCGTACTCCCCAGGATTTGAGGGTTTCGAGTTGTCGGTTAAGGACTTCGGTGGAGAACCGCATGATGAAGGATACTTCGCTGGGTGAGCGTTTCCAGTTTTCTGTGGAGAAGGCATAGGCACTGATATAGGGTATGCCCATTTCTATGGCTCCTGCAACGATATCGAGGAGGGCTGCTTCGCCTGCTCGGTGTCCTTCATTGCGTGGGAGTCCGCGTTCATTGGCCCAGCGTCCGTTGCCGTCCATGACAACAGCAACGTGTTGAGGAATGAATTTTTTGGGTATGGGTGGTGGAGTTGTTCCGGAGGGGTGTGCCGGTGGTTTTTGTGGCATGGGATTCTTTCCGGGTTGATGGTGTGTTAATACAGTATTTTACCGTGTTTGATGGTGTTTTTTAGGTTTCTAGTTCGAGGTAGGTGAGGGTCTTGAGGGGGGTTTCGAGGTAGTTTTGGGTGGTGTGTAGGGTGAGGTTGAGTATTTTGCGTGCAGTGAGAGGTGAGGCTTTATCTATAGTGTCCCAGTTCCCTTTATAGAGAGCTTGTATGTAGTTGTATTCGGTGGGTGTTATGGGTGTTGTGGGGGTGTCATTTTGGTGGGCGCAAGTTTTGCAGAGGGTTCCTGTTATGCCACGTGTGCCTGCTGGGTGGTACCCAGTGGTGATGGGTTGATTGCAGTGTGTGCAGGTGGCAGTGAAGATGAGCCAGCCTGCGAGTTTCATGGCACGTAAGATATAGCTTGTGAGGATGCGCTGTGGTGTGTGTTTGTTATGAGCTAGTGTGGCGATTGCTCCGTGAGTGAGGTGGTAGTGTGGGTTGGTGTCGTGGGGGGTACTGTTGGTGTTAAGTGTTTCTGCGACCTCAGCGATGGTGTTTGCGGCGGTGTAGGCGTTGTAGTTACCCATGAGGGTCGCTGTATAGGCATGTATGGTTGCGGCTTGGGATATGGTGTGGAGGTTTGTTTTGCCTCGGGTGAAGGACAGGTCGGTGTGCATGTAGGGTTCTAGCCGAGCACCGAATTTTGAGTTTGGTTTGCGGATTGATTTGGCAACGGCGTGGATGACTCCGTTGTTTTGGGTGAGCATGATAATGATGCGGTCTGCTTCGCCTAGGTTTTGGGCGCGGAGGACGAGGGCGTGGTCTCGGAGGTGTTTTGGGGTGCTCATGGTTTTATGTTTGTGGTGTGTGAAGAGAAACCCCGCATTCTGGCGGGTGGCTAGGATGCGGGGCCTGAGGGTTTGGTTGTGTGGTTAGTTTTTTTCGTATTCGATATCGTCGTCTTCGTCGTCGGTGTCGGTGAGGAATTCGTCGAAGTTTTCGTCGTCATCTCCGTAGACGCTAAGGGGTGTTACTTCGTTATGTACTTCGAAGAGGGCGTTTTCGTAGGCTTCGAAAGCGTTTGCAATTTCGACATAAGCTTCGTCGATTACGGGGTCGTGTTCGCGGGTGCGGTGGGCGACGGCGTCAAGGTGTGTTTCGAGGGCGTCGAGTAGACGAGTGAGTTCGGTGCGGGGGTCAGTGCTCATGTGTCTAGTCTACTATCTTTTATGGCTATTGTGGTTGGAGAGCGTCATATTGTGAAGGTATGACAAACGCGTACCCAGTGTGTTTGGGCACGCGTTTAGAAGGGTGTTTTAGGAATGTTCTTTAGAATCCTAGGGTTTCCAGGGATGCGCGGATTGCTTCTGCGGAGGTGCGTAGCTTATTGTGTTCTTCGTCGTTCATGGGAACGCTGAGGACTCGCTGTACGCCTTCGTAGTTTACGACGGAGGGTAGGGACAGTGCTACGTCTTTGAAGCCGTAGAGTTCGCCTGCTGCAATGGTGGAGATTGGCAGTACGGCGTTCTGGTCTCGGAGGAAGCCTTCTGCAATTCGTGCCGCAGAAACACCGATGGCGTAGTTGGTGGATCCTTTACCTTCAATGACTTTATAGGCTGCGCGCATCGCTTCGTGCGCTAGTTCTGCACGTACTTCTTCAGTAAATACTTTGGTGCCGTTGTATTCCCAGTCAATGAGGGGTACCATGCCGATGTTCGCCGCCGACCAGACAGGGAACTCCGAGTCCCCGTGTTCGCCAATGATATTTGCGTGAACGCTCTTGATGGAGACTCCAGCTTTGCTGGCGACGAGCCAGCGCAGTCGAGAAGAATCGAGTACGGTACCGGAGGATAGTACTCGGTGTGAGGGTAGCCCGGTGATCTTCTGGGCGACAACAGTGAGTACGTCGCAGGGGTTGGTAACCAGCATGTAAATTGCGTTAGGTGACATTTCCATGAGGTTTGGCAGTAATTTTTCGAGAATGCGTACGTTTGCTCCTGCGAGTTCGAGGCGGGGCTGCCCGGGCTCTTGACGGGCACCTGCGGTAATGATGATCATGTCGCAGTCACGCAGGATTTCGAGGTCGTCTCCGCCGGTGAGCTGCGCTTCATGGGCGAACATAGAACCGTGGGCGATATCGAGGGCTTCAGCGTGTGCTCGTTTGCCGTCAATGTCGTAAAGGACGATTTCATTTGCAGAGCCACGTAGGGTTGCTGCGTATGCGGTTGCAGATCCGACACCGCCTGCGCCGATGATGCCGAGTTTAGTGGTAGATTTTACGTTGTTCATTGGGTCGCCGCCCTGTCTTGGGGTTGTTGATTTGTCTGATATGTGGGCAGAAGCACGGAGTGTCTTCTGAAATTCCCATTATCTATTATGCCTTGTTCTTTGGGGTTTATGTTGGTTTAGTTGCTCTTTTCACGATTTTTTATGTGAGTTTTTACTAGAAGACCATATTTTTCTCCCAAGAAGCCATATAAGGGCTTTACGACTTTTTGATTAATATCACATAATTTAACCCTTATTTCTGGGGGGGCAAGGAACCTCCCAAGCCCAAACATATCTAGAGGAACTCACAGCTAGAATACTATTGCGAAGAGTAGTTTTCGTACATTGTCTGGTAGTGGGCTACAAGTTTGGTAATTTTGGTGGGTTTATACGATATTTGGGCTGAAACTACGCGTTTATGTCATATAAAGTATTTTTTCTATGTTTCCTAGTAAACATTGGCATGGAAGAGTAGTGTTATAGATGTAGGCTATCGAGCCTGCGCTTAACTAACCTAGTGCTGTAACAGGTCGGTTTGCGTGATAACAACAGAGTATTCAGCATTAGGCGCATCATATAGAGCCTCAAAGGTAAAGGAGTCTATCCCATGAAGGCAGCTCGTTTTTACGACCGTAATGACATTCGCATTGAGGACATACCCACCCCCGAAGTACAACCCGGTGAAGTGTTGGTCAAAGTAGCATGGTGTGGTATCTGTGGCACTGATTTGCACGAGTATCTTGATGGACCTATTTTCTGCCCTAAACATGGGCATCCGCATCCAATCTCAGGAGAAGATTCTCCTGTAACCCTTGGTCACGAATTCTCAGGCATCGTAGAAGCTTTAGGCGAAGGCATTTCCGATCTTGAAGTCGGAGATCATGTTGTGGTTGAGCCATACATTATTGCAGACTCTGTAGATGTCGGCCCAAATTCGAAGACCTATCATCTTTCTAAGAACATGAACTTTATTGGTCTTGCTGGCCGTGGAGGCGGACTATCAGAGAAGGTATCTGTAAAACGCCGTTGGGTTCACAAGATCTCTAAAGACCTTCCGTTAGATGAAGCTGCACTGATTGAGCCTTTGAGTGTCGGTTATCATGCAGTTGAGCGCGCCGGAGAAATCAAAGACGGTGACTTTGCGCTAGTTACTGGCGCTGGCCCCATTGGCCTGCTTACCTCCGCCGTGCTTAAAGCTAAGGGGGCGAAGGTCATTATCTCTGAGCTGTCCTCGCTACGCCGTCAGAAAGCATTGGATTCTGGAGTTGCAGACTATGCCTTCTCCCCTGCTGAGGTTGATGTCCTAGCAGAAATTCATAAGCTGACCAATGATAAGGGTGTAGACGTAGCCTTTGAATGCACCTCTGTACAGCCTGCACTAGACCTCATTCTGGATGCACTCAAGCCTACCGGTAAAGCCGTGATCGTATCCATTTGGGGTAAACCAGCATCGTTGGATGTTCAGAAGGTCGTGCTTAAGGAGCTCGATATTCGAGGAACCATTGCATACGTGAACAGCCACCCGGAAACTATCAAGCTTGTAGAGTCAGGCAAGATTAACCTCAAGCCGTTCATTACTGGCAGGATTCCTCTTGAAGATCTCATTGACAAGGGATTTGACACGTTGATTAACCACAACGAGACTGCCGTAAAGATCCTCGTCACTACCGATCCGCAGCTTTTGCCCTAGGTAACTTTCTTGTAGCCTTACAGGCAAGTCGCGAGCGCCTTATATTCTGTCTGTCAGAGTATAGGGCGCTCAATTATTTGCGGAAAAGTGAAATAGAAAAGGGCCTCTGATGTTTATCAGAGACCCTTTATAATGTGCGCGAGGGGGGACTTGAACCCCCACCCTCTAATACGAGGACTAGCACCTCAAGCTAGCGCGTCTGCCTATTCCGCCACCCGCGCAGGTTACCTTTGAGAGGGCTTTGCCTGCTCAAAGCAACAAGTAATACTATACGGTTGGCAAGTACAAGCAGGCAAATCTATATAACGTGTTATCCGTCACTTTTAAACATTTAGTACTCCCCATGTTCCTTTCTAGTAACATACAGTACAGTGTTCGGGTCACGTCCATGAAGTACTGCATGTGAGAGTTTAGAATAGAAACTATGAATAACGAGAACCTCTCACGCGAAGAAGCTGCAGAACGGTCAGCGCTCATTACCGTAGACTCATATCATGTTCACCTTGATTTGACCCATGCCAAGGATGAAAATTTCGAGACATACCCTACAGTTACAACCGTTAAGTTTAAATCCCATAAGCCTGGTGCCCAGACTTTCATTGATTATATTCACCACTCTATCGATTCTGTTAGGCTTAATGGCGCGCAGCTTGACCTCAACAAGGTTGTTGATGGCTCACGCATCATGCTGCCCGAGCTTGCCGAGGAAAACGAACTTACTGTTCACGGGCGTTCATACTATTCACGGTCGGGAGAAGGTCTGCACCGCTATATTGATCCTTCGGATGGGCGTGTATATCTTTACACCCAATATGAGCCCGCCGATTGCCGTCGTGTATTCCCCAACTTTGAGCAACCCGATCTGAAAGCTGTTTTTAATTTCCGAATCACAGCCCCACGAGACTGGGTTGTCAGCTCGAACGGGGTTCTAGAATCTGAGGTGTCCGACCCGACTGACTCAAATATCGTTAAGCGCGTTTTTGCTCCTACCGAGCGAATTTCTACCTACATTACCGCAGTGTTAGCAGGTGAATACTTCACAGTCACCGATACCTATAAACCCCAGAGTATTACTAACAGCGGCGATATTCCTTTAGTGGCGTACTGCCGCCATTCTCTAAAACCCCATTTTGACTACGATAATATCTTCCGAGTCACTAAGAACGGCTTAGATTTCTTCCAGGATCTCTTTGACTATCCCTACCCTTACCCGAAGTACGAACAGGCGTTCGTCCCCGAATATAACATCGGCGCGATGGAGAACCCCGGTCTCGTAACATTCACTGAAGATTTCATTTTTGTCTCTGGTGCTACCGAAGATGATCTTGAAGGTCGCGCAAACACTATCTGCCATGAGATGGCACATATGTGGTTTGGAGATCTTGTCACTATGAAATGGTGGGATGATCTCTGGCTTAAAGAGTCATTTGCTGATTTCATGGGTGCTCTAGGTGCTATCGAAGCTAATGGTTTTAACGATGCTTGGGTAACATTCGCGAATCACCGTAAATCTTGGGCATATCTGCAAGATCAGCTTCCTACGACGCATCCCATTGTCGCGGATATACCTCATTTGGAAGCTGCAGCCCAAAATTTCGATGGCATAACTTACGCCAAGGGTGCCTCCACCTTGAAGCAGCTTGTTTCCTATGTAGGCTTTGATACCTTTATCGAAGCGGCACGCGTCTATTTCAAACGTTTTGCTTGGGGGAACACCTCACTTCAAGACTTCCTTGATGTACTTAATGAGGTTTCAGGTCGCGATATGCAGACCTGGTCTCAAGCGTGGTTACAGACTTCTGGTCTATCTACCCTCGGTACTCGACGTGTCTACCGCGAAGATGGTAAGCTCCAGGATTTGTACCTCACTCAGCAGCTACCCGACACTCAGCCAGCCGGTATCGGTCGCCCGCATGTGGTAAAGCTTGAAACTTTTATCCTTCAAGAAGGAAAACTTGTCTCAACAGGCACTCTCTCCCTTGAATACCCTGCCGATCCTATCGCAGAGTATCGTGTCTCTTTGCCCCAAGAGCATAAGAAGACTGTAGGTGAAGCTGACTTACTTATGCTCAATGCAGAAGACCACACCTACGCAAAAATCATGCTCACCGATGAGGATGGTCTTCAAGCGGCAATTGCAGGAGTATCCACTCTTGAATCATCTCTTTCTCGCGGTCTTATCTGGGGGTCTCTCTGGGAAAGCGTGCGCGATGCCAGACTTCCCGTTGCCACTTTCGTAGACGCGGTAGTACGGAACGTATCCCGTGAGAGCAGTGCATCTCTTTTGGGAAGTATGGTGTCGAACAGCCAAAACGCTATTACTAATTTTGGTGCCCCCAAGTCTCGACAGCCTTTGTATGATGCTCTCTATGAGTCTTTCTCGAAAGCGCTCGCTGCCGCCAAACCTGGCTCCGATACGCAGCTCATATTGCTTCGGGGGCTTATCTCTATTTCTTCCTACTCAACTCAAGGTGAAGATCTCTGCCGCGATATCGCCCGAGGGGCTTTTGAAGATACTGTGGGAGATATTGCCGATGCGACTGGTATCCCCTACGATCAGAATCTTGGGTGGAGTGCTTTGGGTACCCTGGCGGGGCGTAACCTTGTTACTGTTGCTGATTTAGACCGAGCTGCACAGTATAATCCGTCATCAATCTCAAAGAATGGCTACGCATATGCGATAGCGGCTATTCCTGATGCCGACCACAAAGCAGCCGCTTATAAACGCATCATGGAAGATTCTTCATTATCCAACGACGCCTTGACCTCAACAGCAAATGGTTTCTTGCGAGGGGATGTTGGGCTGCGAACTCCTTACTATAAGCCTTTCTTCGATTCGCTCCTATCAATGTGGGACACCCGTTCCATTGGTATGGCCACTCGTATAGTTCGCGGTTTATACCCTCGTTCGCTCTACAATTACGGATCCGCTGAAGGAACCGGGGTTAGCGATAATCCTTCAGTTGCTCTAGCCCAAGAATGGTTACGCAAGAATCCATCAGCCCCCTCCGCACTACGTCGGCTCATTTTGGAGGCACAAGATAATGCGCATCGGAATATGATCGGTCAGCAATTCAATAGTTCTTTATCCGACTAGCACTTTCTAGGCATTACAGCCTGGTACAGTATCTCTTCTTCACGCCGCTGTACTGGGCTGTAGCCTATCTATAGGTTTCATTAACGTGAAGCAAGATTTTGACCACATTCATCAATTCCTTAAACGTCACCCAAAAGTTACTTTACGTGTAGGGTACTAGTTATTCCCAAAAACGTGAGAGAATTAGAACATATTCATCACCACCTAAGGAGTTTGCTTTGGTCGATTATGCTCTCGGCGACCGTGGAACCCTCACAATTGTCACCGACAACTACTATGAGGCTGAGACTCTACAAGTCTTTCAAGAGCTCCATGTCAACCGTGAACAGTCCTGGCAAGGCAAGGCTCGCCTTGTTCCAGAACCTGATAACCCCTACGAGGCAAACAGCATTGCTGTATACGTTGGGGATCATAAAGTGGGACGTTTAAGTCGTGACGATTCTGCAAACTATTGGAACGCGATTACCCGCGTTGTTGCTTCCGGTTTCTCTCCTACAGCACAGCTGCAACTCAATGCTATTGCTCTACGAGCTGATAGCGGACCGCACATTAAAAGTGTAGGAAAACTCTTTCTGTCGTCACCGACCTTGCTGTTTCCTCTCAACCATGCCTCAGCGCGAGCAGCTATTCTTCCTCAAGGTCCTTCAATCAAGGTGCTTGACGAGAGTGGACACGCTGAATATCTTCACAGTATTTTGCCGCCGACAGGTGAAGGACGGGTAATTTTAAGACTTGAAGTACAACAGGTTAAAAACCCAGATGGGCACATGGTCAGTTCGGTAGAAGTTTTCCATGAGGATACCCATGTAGGACGTTTAAGCTCCCAAATATCAGAACAGTTTATTCCTGTCATTGAACATGCTGCGAAACATGACAAACTCACCAATGTCTGGGGCACGATACGTGGTAACAGGCTCGAGCTTTCATTAACTATTCAGGCGGTGCGGTCAGAGAATATCCCAGAACAGTGGTACAAAGATTTACCCAACGATGTACCTGAGCTCCTACCTGAGGCCAAGAAGTATGAGGTTCCTGATGCTTTTGTCCCAGCTGAAGCGGAAAACACTCAAGGGAAGCATATTCTTCCTCAGAAGATTCGCGGATTTATCACCTCTGTTGCAGGAAAAAACGGAGTCAGCGAGGCGATCACGGCACACGAAGTTATCCCAGAGAAAGCAGCTAAACCCGTATCTTTCGATGATCTTCCTGAAGAACACACGCGCTTGCTTACCCTCGTCAAAATTATAGGTATAACCCTTCTTATAGTTGGCTTGGCAATTGCAATTTGGCGTGTTCTTCTTGGAGTCCTCATAGCAATTATGGGCGGAGCTCTCTACTCGGTTGCTCTGTATTTTGGTCGTCGGTTACTCAGACTGGCTGCTGAAGAACATGCATCCCAGACTGTTACCGTAACTCCTATACCAGCTAGAACACACGTGCAACATTAATAGCGTTATACGGATAAATTTGGGGTAGTCAGCACAGTATCTGACGTGCTGACTACCCCAAATTTTATCTGCAGGATCTATAGACCCGTATATAGACATACCTAGTCAGACCCATAAGTATTCATAAAATCCTGCATACGATCAGCTTTCAAAGCCTCCGTCAACGAATCAACAGCAGGCTGATTAATAATAATGATTGATTGACCATCATAAGACCAGCCAGGGCCTGCGTTAGGAAGTGTCGTCATATGTAAAGCAGCCGAACCACCATTAATGACAGGTGCCGCAATCCGAAGAATCTCACCAGAGCCTAAACCACTATCAACCTTGACGTAGCCGCTAAAGGCATCCACCATATTCTTAAAATTAGTGATGTTACCCAAAAACCCCTGTTTTTGGATGGTCGTATAGAGTCCACGTAAATATGCACGTTGATTACGTACACGCTGATAATCACCCGATGCAAAGGAATACCGCTCACGCACAAACGCTAAAGCAGTGCTGCCATCCATATGCATGGTACCCGGTGTAAAGTTCCAAACGCCTGTTTGGAAAGCAAAAGGAACTTGAACATCAACGCCACCTAGAGCGTTAGTAAGCCCTTTAAACCCATCAAAGTCTATTTCTGCTACATGGTCAATCTTGACACCAATTAGTTGTTCAATGGTCTCAATTTGTAAGCTAATGCCTCCATAGTTGAGAGCTGCATTCACCTTCGCGTTTCCATACCCGGGGATACTTACCCACGAATCACGCATGATAGAAACTAAATAAACGCCTTCCCCATTTTTAGGAATGTGCATCAGCATAATAGTATCTGCCCGAGCCCCACTAACTGTTGCAGCTTCTTGCCCTGAACGTTGATCGCTACCAAGAAGAAGAATATTAGTTCCTTCGCCTTTTACGACCTGACGCGTCTTACCACCCTCTAAGGAGTCAAGAATTCCGTTACCATTCTTGTCAAGGTCATTAGCAAGAGAATCTGCCGTTTTACCATCGGGACCCACAATATTTGGATCATTATTCGGGTCTCCCAGGTTTTTTCTTAAAGAGTCTAAATCTCCTTGTGAATTCGTAATGGAATCAAATTTTTGAGTCTTGGAGTCCCAGGTATGCCCAATGCTCCACAGGTAAATCCCCACTCCGATGATAAGAGTAAGAATAAGGATAGCAAGAATAATTAGCACCCGTTTAAGAGTCTTTCGACGGGGTTTTTCAGCGAGCGCTTCGCTCATGGGTTTGTTTCCTTCGAGTGATGTGATAACGGCATAACCCGCATAAGAATACCGCTACAAAGTGAGTTACCTTCACATTGTAACGGTAGAAAATAAAAACACACCCCGTATCAGATTTTTAATCTATATTACGGGGTGTGTTCTTTATTGCATTCTACGTTTTACGCTTTCTTACCAAAGTTTGCAAAACGTGCGTTGAAGCGTTCGACGCGACCTGCGGAGTCCATGATACGCTGCTTACCGGTGTAGAACGGATGCGACTCAGAGGAGATCTCGACCTCAATGATGGGGTATTCGTTACCGTCTTCCCACTTCTCGGTTTTATCCGAAGTCATCGTGGAACGAGTCAAGAAAACTTTACCGGATGCAAGGTCACGGAATAGTACCGGACGGTACTCCGGGTGGATATCTGCCTTCATGCTTAATTACCTTCTTCTGTCACTGGATTTTGCCAGTAACCCTAAATAGATGGAGTAGGTTTTACGATGCACGCAGAGCGCACCATAGACCGGCTTAAAATGCACAGCCAACCACCAAGGATACCACCTTTAAAGAGGTAACGCTAGGTTCTTAGAGGGCTTGTTGTTACGAACGCAGCCTCGTTTCCCAAAACGCAACAGCTGACGCAGCTGCCACGTTCAAAGAATCGACGCCGTGGGTCATGGGAATCATAACCGTGTGTTTTGTCTGCGCCAATGTATGCGGTGAGAGTCCGTGTCCTTCTGTTCCTAGGATTAAAGCTAACTTCTTATCCTGGCGTGCTGAAAGTTGCCCCAAAGTAAGAGAGTCCTCATCTAGTGCAAGTGCGGCACTTTCAAATCCGTGCTCGTGTAGAATTTCCAGGTCTTTTGGCCAGCGGGTAATTCTGGCCCAAGGTACTTGAAATACAGTTCCCATAGAAACGCGGATAGAGCGCCTATACAGCGGGTCAGCGCATCGTGGAGTAACTAGCACAGCGTCTACGCCTAGCGCCGCTGCGGAACGAAATATAGCCCCAACATTCGTGTGGTCCACAATATCTTCTAAGATTGCGACGCGGTGAGCCCCGTAAATAATATCTTCTACGGTTTGAGGAGCAGGGCGCGCCATTGCTGCTAAAGCTCCGCGATGCAGATGAAAGCCAGTTATTCGTTCAAGTTCTTCTTCCGATCCCACAAAGGCAGGAATGTTATTATACTTCGTCAGTACGTCAGAAAGATCATCTGCCCATTTCTCGCTCATAAGGAATGAGAGGGGGCGGTGTCCTGCATGTAAAGCACGCCGGACCACTTTTGATGACTCCGCAATATAAATGCCCCAGTCAGGTTCGAGAGCAGAACGTAATCTCACATCAGTCAGGTGGGTATAATAACGAAGTGTTTGTTCAGGCGCTTGAGCTAATGGCACCACAGACGATACTGCGTACACTCGTTCTGCCCGTGCTTGCAGTTCTTGGGGTGATAATTGTTTCTTCTTCATAAAGACACTACTGGTCATAAACTTTCTCCCACCATGTACGTATATGGTGGGAGAAAGATAAAGCTTAGCGTTTAAAAGCGCTGTAGCGCCCTGTAGGAGTGGCTGTTAAAGCTAGATCCATCGCATATGTTAATGCGAGATTATTTTCTGTGATGGTCTGAGCAATAGGTCCAGACGCTACCACACGACCATCGCGGAGCATGAGCGCGTGTGTGAATCCTGCAGGAATCTCTTCAAGGTGGTGTGTGATAAGTACTGTAGCTGGTGCGTAAGGATCAACTGCAAGTGTTGTAAGCCTCTCTACTAAGTCCTCACGTCCGGCGATATCCATACCAGCTCCAGGCTCATCAAGTAATAAGAGCTCGGGGTCGGTCATGAGAGCACGTGCAATAAGAGTGCGTTTGCGCTCACCATCAGAAAGTGAACCGAATTGACGCTCTGCCAAAGCATCTACGCCCCAGTCTTGAAGAAGTTCTTGGGCACGGTCATCGTCAAGAGCATCGTACTCCTCTTTCCAACGTCCTGAAACAGCATACGCGGCCGTCATGACAGCATCAGAAACTTTCTCTCGGTCAGGGATCTGTGTGGCGGTTGCTCCCGATGACAGCCCGATACGCGGGCGAAGCTCAAAAACATCCACGGAGCCGAGAGTCTCGTCTAAGATCTCTACTTGTCCGACGGTAGGGTGCAAACGCGCCGCTGCGACCGATAAAAGTGTTGATTTTCCGGCACCATTTGGACCCAAGACAACCCAACGTTCGCCTTCATTGACAATCCAGGAAACGTTATCGAGAATATTGCGACCGCCGCGCATGACGCTCACGTTTTGAAGATTAAGTACAGTGCTCATGGTTATTCTCTTCTACGATATGATCTCTACCTATGTGGGAAGGAGCAAACCCTTTGGGGTCCTGCTTCTTCGCTCTATACGTACTTCTAATCGATGAACCCGCGGGCTCCACCGACCAGCTCAACGTGTCCAGTCTGAACATCTGCGGTAACCATGGCAGCTACCTCATGGGCAAACTCGTTGACAGTGTAGAGCCTACCTGCTGTCTCTCGACGATATTCGAGAGCCCCAGGATGCAGGCGGTTAAGCAAAGTTGCAGTCACAGTTCCTTCAATCATGTCAGCTGATACGACGACAAGTGAAATTCCTTTCTCAGTGAGCGCAGGTATTTCGGTGATGAGCGCATCTTCCCCTGCTCGTTTGGACTCTGCAACCGACTGGTATTCTGCCAGGGTTTCAACTTCGCGGATAAAGTGTGCCTGGTGACTGGTGACGAAGACGATGCGTCCTCCGTTGGGCATTTTTTCGGCTGCAAGTCGTGCAAGGTTAAGCTGTGCATCTCGGTTGAGACGCATTGCGTAGTCTTCACCCATACCAGTTTCCATACCGCCCGATGCATTCAAGATGAGATAGTCCAAGGAGCCGTAGGTTTCGATAGCAACATTCACAAGGTTTTTGAGGTCTTCAGACTTAGTTACGTCTGCTTGTACGGCGGTCGCGTGTCCGCCAGCTTCTTCGATAGCTTTGACGACCTTATTGGCTCGAGGGGCTTTGGAGCGATAGTTAACTATGATGTTTGCCCCTTGAGCCGCTAGGATTTGGGCAGTATCTGCACCTACACCTCGTGAAGACCCTGTGATAATAACGGTTTTACCGGCGAGCTGTGACATACATTTTCCTTTGTTGGTTCTGTGCTTTCTGAAAGTAAGACGTTTATGGCATGTGATAGGAAGAACCTAGTGTCCCATACCTAGACCGCCGTCTACAGGGATAACGGCGCCTGAGATGTAATCTGCCTCTGGCGAAGCTAACCAGCGAATAACCCGTGCTACCTCAGCAGGGTCGGCGAAACGTCCTGCCGGGATAGTTTTCAGGTAGCTCTCTTTAGTTTCCTCAGGCAAGCTATCGGTCATATCGGTGTTAATAAATCCCGGTGCTACAACATTTGCCGTAATATTTCGACTTCCGAGCTCACGGGTGATGGAACGAGCCATACCAACAAGAGCAGCTTTAGACGATGAGTAGTTAACCTGTCCTGGAGAACCATATAGCCCTACAACAGAGGAGACGAGGATAATACGGCCTCGTTTGAGTTTGATCATACCTTTGATCGCACGCTGTACTACACGAAAAGAACCAGTGAGGTTGGTATCGATAACATCCATGAAATCCGTTTCCTTCATGCGCATAAGCAACATGTCACGAGTAATACCCGCATTCGCCACAAGGATTTCTACAGGACCGTATTCCGCTTCAATAGTTTTAAAAGCTTCATTAATGCTGTCTGCGTCTCGGACGTCAGCTTTAACAGCAAAGAACTCTGTGGGCGCTTCCCCGCTACGGTAGGTCACACAAACATTGTGCCCTGATGCCTTAAACTCCTGCGCGATCTTGTAGCCGATACCACGATTACCACCGGTAACAAGAACGGTCTTGGGGGTGTTATCACTCATTATTTTCCCTATAAATTTGGGGTTACTGGTCATACCTATTCTAGCCCGTTATCTATATGATGTGGTGAGCATCTGTTCTTGCAACACTTAACACCATAAGGAATAGAAGGTTTAGACTAATCAGTACAGGTAATTACCACCATGTGAATCGAAGCTAAAACGTCTATCATAGAGAGTTCGTTACTGTAATTCTGAGGGAGGTGTGTCAATGACTGCTGAAAAGCACTGGACAGCCGAAGACCTCGCGGCCCATGGTTACTACTTATCTACAGTTGATGTCGCAGAACGATTTGAAGACTCTTTAGTGACATACGAAATCAGTAATGCTTCTGCTCCGTTATCGGAGCGTGTAGATAAACGTGCTCGAGACTACATCCTCAAAATGGCGATTCGTGTAGTTTGTATTGTAGGCGCTGTATTTACAGATGGTACCCTGCGCTGGATATGCGTCGCAGGTGCAGTACTGTTGCCTTGGGTGGCCGTAGTACTTGCGAATGGTGAGTCAAAACAGGAATCGAGTGGATTTACTGCCTATTTGCCTGAGCATCATCGGCGAGCTTTAGAAACAGGAGCAGCGTCGAATACATCTACTGCAGATAATGAGTCCGACGCCTCTGAGAACTCTCATTGCTACGCACAAGATGCGGATTCTTCATCGCCTTATAATCGGACTGATGTCATAGATATTTCTGAAATATAGTTTCAACAGGTATAAATACCGTTACGCGCAATATAAAGATGGAGGTGTCAGTGGATCTTCTGGGCTCTTTAGCGGGGAGCTCCTCCCCTAGCTTGGATATTTGTTCACGTAAAGGCTGCCACAACGAGGCAACATACCAGATTCTCTGGAATAACCCGAAGGTCCACACTCCTGAGCGCCGCAAGATCTGGTTGGCTTGTCATGAGCACGTTCATTGGCTTGAGAATTATTTACGGGAGAGGGAGCTTTGGAAACAGACCCTACCGTTTCCCCAAAAGTCCTAGCTTCATAAACTCTATTTCAGCCATAGTTAGAGATAGGGACGTAAGCGCCATATCACTGTATTGTCCGAGCGTTCTCCCCTACCATAAGTAATACAGGTACACCACCGTCTCTATATACACATCTATTTTTATAGGCTCATATCAGCTTCGAAAGGCATGAGGAATTCGCTATGGGTGCATACCGTTTTCTCTTCACGGGTAAGTGGATAGGCTCTTTCGTGCTGTGCATTATTTTCTCGATAATCTGTGTTTATCTAGCTGGTTGGCAGATGAGCCGAAAAGAGGCTTTAGATTGGCGCAACTCACTAATCGTGCAGAATTATCACGCAACTCCCTATAGCTTCCAAGACCATCCTACAATTTTTCAAGACTTTGATTCGGGGGCGCAGTGGCACCCTGTATCCCTTCGTGGTCGGTATATCACCGATCAACAGCTACTGGTACGCAACCGTCCTTATCAGGGACAAAATGGGTTCGAAGTATTGGTCCCTTTTCGTGCAGATACTGGTGAAATAGTCATTATCAATAGGGGTTGGATGTCGGCGAGTTCTTCAGATGCTTCACGCCCCAGCACCGAAGTCCCTGCGCCACCAGCAAATGATGTTATTGTTGTGGCGCGAGTCCACCAAGGAGAGAGCGCTACAGGTAAGGATGCTCCCGAAGGCCAAGTCGCGTCTATCAACCTTCAGGAAATCAGCGAACGTACGCATTTACCTGTCGCCGCTGGGGCTTACGGTCTGCTGGACTCTGAAGAACCTACGCCTGTGCAACGGCCTGTACAGAAATCCGAACCTGAACTCGATAATGGACCTAATCTGTCCTATTCTATGCAATGGTATGCTTTTGCAGTTCTTATTTATGCTGTTTATGCCTGGAGTGCACGGCAAAAAGTTCGTAATGATGAATTAGATGCTCAGGTAGCCCAGGAGCTAGAACGCTATTATAGGCAGTTCTATGCCGAGGATGGCAGTTATATTGGGCATGAGGATGAAACCGTTGTGCTTCGCAAGATGGATATGATCGACGATATGCCTTCTCATATGAAATCTATTGTACGCCCCCGCCCTGCTAAGAAACACTCGCGTCTGACCGATGAAGAGGAAGAAGACGCTTTCCTGGACAGGTTAGAACGGCCGTAACCGCCAGGCTTTCCTGCAGGGATATGGAAGTAACCCACCATAAAAATCGAAACCTTTTTCGAATTTTCCCTGTATACTGGATCTAAGATCTCATATATAGTTTCGAAATAATACGAGGGGTTTCGTCACACATGATGGGTTATTCTCATACCGTCAGCGCTGCCGCTGGCTGGTTGGTTCTCTCAGAACTTGGTGTAATCCAAACCCCTAATACTCCTACCCTCATTGTTACAACCCTTGCCTGTGCTGGCGCAGGAGTATTACCAGATAT
Source organism: Rothia sp. HMSC058E10 (assembly GCF_001809415.1). Taxonomy (NCBI): domain Bacteria; kingdom Bacillati; phylum Actinomycetota; class Actinomycetes; order Micrococcales; family Micrococcaceae; genus Rothia; species Rothia sp. HMSC058E10. The sequence goes on from NZ_KV797619.1 coordinate 192,268, forward strand.
CGATCACCATAATGGTTCTATCGCTCGTTCTATACCTCCTGTATCAGGTTGGATTGCCCGGGTTGTAGGCCTTATCAGTGGAGGGCACCGAAAGGGAACGCACTCAATTTTAGGGATCATCGCGTTCTGGGCTATCGCATACTTTGGCAGTACACTCACTTACCAAAGTATTCCGTGGTTGTCCCTTGCTCTCGCCGCATTCTCAGGAGGTCTGGCTTTGCGGATTTTAGGAGCTCCAGGAGGTTGGATTGGGGCTTGCGCCCTAGGCTATGCTGCGTATACCACTCATTCTTTAGAGCTTCTTCCCTGGGCCATTTCAGTGGGCGCAACCTTACATGTTATAGGTGACGCACTGACCACCCGAGGTGTTCTCCCGCTATATCCCATTACGGTTAAACCACTTGTTGCCTCTTCCCTCTGGAAGAAAAGCGGCTACATGGCACTCCCACTTTTAGGTGATGCAGGAAGCATCCGGGAAAAGGTCCTTATTCTCTGCCTAACCTGTTATATCGTTTGGTACACGGCAGCTCTTTTAGGTTTCTGCCCTTACCCACTCCATAACTTTATTATTTCTTGAGCATCAAACAAAGAATCTCCCGCTCCTAACCATATGGTTAGGAGCGGGAGATAAAACCTTTTTACCTCAGTCTTGCCAAGACTTAAGCGTCCTGGATGGGCCAGAAGACGTCAACCTCGACGTTCTCTTCACCGGAGGTGGGGTACTTTTCGTACTCAGTGTTATGCATAGGCTGTTCTCCTTTTACGAGCAGATAGAATCTCTCTACCTGCGCTAATCCGGCTCGTCAGAGTCGAAAATCTGTGCTTTTGCATCCTCGCATTTGCGGGAACAACTCAAGTCTAACCCGCTCATGTATTGGTTTTCCAGCCAAAAACCCACAATGTAGGCAGATACACACTATATTTTTATAAAATCCACACAATATATCATTAAATCAAGTAAAGAGGGTGTCTTCTAGCCAGAAAATCCCACATAGCCAACATAATATGCGAAAGCTCTAAGGATATATTCAAAGTTTCATAGCACTTTCACTTATGCGCCAGTTTACATACACACCTATACCCACAAAGGTTAGGAGCATTCCCACGCGTTACATCACATACAGATGCTAGGTAAACACCTTTTCCTTGTCCTAAGAGCAGATTGCGTCTAGGCAAGTGAGATAAGATCCTGATACTCCTTCGACCAGAGGTCTTCAACTGCGTCCGGAAGCAAAAGAACACGTTCGGGGTTTAGAGCCTCCACAGCTCCTTCGTCGTGGGATACCATAACGATAGCGCCTTTATAGGCTTTGAGCGCGTTCAGAATCTCTTTACGAGATGCAGGATCAAGGTTGTTAGTCGGTTCATCCAAGAGAAGTATATTGGCGCTCGAAGCGACCAAAGTTGCTAATGAAAGACGAGTTTTCTCTCCTCCGGAAAGTACACCTGCTGGTTTCTCCACATCGTCACCAGAAAAAAGGAATGAACCGAGGATAGTGCGTACCCGCGTATCGTCAAGATCCGGCGCGGCGGATTTCATATTTTCTAAAACAGTTCGCTCACCATCGAGAATCTCATGTTCCTGCGCGAAATACCCGATCTTAGCTCCATGCCCATAGACAACTTCGCCGGTGTCGGGAGCAGTGTTGCCAGCTAACATACGTAGCAAAGTAGTTTTACCAGCACCATTCAGCCCCAATACGACAACACGAGAACCACGGTCAATAGCCAGATCAACATCGGTAAAAATTTCAAGTGAGCCGTAGGATTTTGAAAGACTCTGTGCAGACAGCGGGGTCTTACCGCACGGGGCAGGTTCAGGAAAGCGGATAGCAGCAACTTTATCTGTTTGGCGTTCGTCTTCCAGCCCCCGCATCATACGTTCAGCACGCTTTATCATCTGTTGAGCCGCCACGGCTTTAGTTGCCTTTGCCCGCATTTTATTAGCCTGTTCCATGAGTGCTTGAGCTTTCTTCTGAGCATTAGCACGCTCACGCTTACGACGATGTTCATCTTGCTCACGCTGGCTCAGATAGTTCTTCCACCCCATGTTGTACTGGTCAATCACGCAACGATTTGCATCAAGATAAAACACACGGTTAACTACCAACTCCATAAGCTCAACATCGTGGCTAATAACCAGCAAACCACCCGAAAAATTTTTCAGGAACTCACGCAACCATAAAATGGAGTCCGCATCCAAATGGTTTGTTGGTTCATCAAGTAGCATCGTATCGACAGCTGAAAACAAGATACGTGCTAACTCCACACGACGACGCTGCCCACCAGATAGAGTCTCAAGAGGTTGCGCGAGTACTCGTTCAGGCAGATCCAAATTGGAGGTTATAACTGCGGCTTCAGATTCTGCGGCATAGCCGCCGCCAGCAATAAACTCAGCCTCAAGACGATCATAGCGCCGCATACCCTTTGTACGTATGCTCTCATCTTCACTCGCCATATCTTCTTGAGCTTGGCGCATTTTCTTGGCTACTCCGTCAAGTCCGCGGGCTGAAAGAATACGGTCACGCGCCAGTTGAGTCATATCATCGACTTTGGGGTCTTGAGGGAGGTATCCGATAGAGCCGGACCGGGTGACTGTACCTTCTGCTGGTAGAGCTAATCCCGCCAAGACTTTTGTCATAGTGGTTTTCCCGGCCCCATTACGCCCCACTAAACCGATCTTGTCCCCATTATCTACCCGAAAGGTTACATCTTCCATTAACAGACGGGCACCCGCGCGGAGCTCTAAATTCTGTACTGAAATCACAACATGTCCCTTCCGAGAATCAACAAAACAGTTAGTGAATGAGGAGTTTAACAACCCATCTATTCTACGTGAGTTACGCTAGAAGACGCTGACACCCGATAGTCTCCGTAAAACGTCACATATATTACATAATGCGTTTTCTATGGTAGGAAGGTATATAAGAATATATAAGACCCCAGCGGCGTCGAGGGCGGTACTACCCTCGATCTTGACACCGAACGTCATAATCAGCCACACACGACTTCATATTTTTAAGGATCAACTCTCGTGCCTAACCCTTATGCCCCAGATCAATCACCAGGGCGCAATATAGCTCTTATAGCAGTCTTCACAGCATTTATCGCGGTTCTTAGTCCTTTGGCGCTACCAATCCCAGGTGTCCCGATTCCTTTAGCTCTTGGCCCTTTCGCTATCTACACCACCGCTCTAGTACTCGGTGGTTTTCGAGCTTTTATAGCAACTCTCCTCTACGTACTGTTAGGGTGCCTAGGGCTACCAATCTTTGCTAAAGGTGCTTCAGGGTTTGGTACGCTTGCGACGCCAACCGGTGGCTATCTTCTAGCCTATCCTCTGGGCGCGTTATTGGCTGGGACGCTAGCTTATACAGTAATCCGTAGAAAGCTCAATCCCTGGCTTACCGCTATCCTGTGCATCTTCTGCGCTATGGTAGGCTTCGTGGTAATTTCTGCAGGAGGTATCTTAGGGCTTATGACCAACGGACATATGGAATTTACCCATGCGTTTGTCATCGCGGCTTCATTTGCTCTTCCAGACCTTCTTAAGTCTATCGTTGCGTCTATCGTGGCGTCTGCTGTGCATCGGGCATTTCCTGGGTTAGTGCGCTCAAAAGCTCGCAGGTAATTGAGGATGTTTTTTTCCAAGAAAAGTAGCGCCAAAATTGAGCGCGAAGCACCAACGATGCCGTCCGCTCCCCCGTCCCTTGAACTTGATGCAGTTACCGTGTCAGCTGAAAACGCTCACGGACAAACTCGAAATATTATCGACCATGTATCAGTCTCTTTAACCGCACCTAAAACTGCGATTATTGGGCTTAACGGCATGGGAAAGTCAACCTTTTTAGGGCTTTTTAACGGTATTACTCGACCCTCCCAGGGAGTCATAAAGGTATGTGGAGTAGATATCTCCGAATGTCCACAGATAACTCGTCGGTCTATAGGTATGCTCTTCGCTAACCCAGATGCGCAGCTTATCATGCCTACAGTCCTCGAAGATCTAGAGCTTAGCCTCCGTCGGCATAGCTCTCTCAACCGAACTCAACGCCTAGAGCAAGCACATAAGCTGCTTGCTCAACAAGGTCTCGACGACAAGGCTGATCAGAGCATTTTTTCTCTCTCCAGCGGAGAGAAACAACTTGTAGCCCTCACTGGGATTTTAGCGGTAGAACCACGAATCCTCTTACTTGATGAGCCTACGACTCTTCTTGATCTACGTAATCGAACACGGCTGATAAACCTTCTGAATAGTCTCGATCAGATGCTTATTATCAGTACCCACGACCTCGGCTTGGCGGAGACATGCGATGAAGCAGTCATTATCCATAATGGAGAGCTTATATACCATGGCGAAGCGCACGAAGCGGTTCAACAATACCGTTTATATTGTGAACAAGGCTTTCCCAACGAAAACCTGCTGCATAATATACGAGCCAGGCAATCTCGGAAGGATTCAACCACGTGATTCGAACCGCGCAGAGGTCGCACCATGCGACTTTCCTCGGTAACTTACTTATTGGAAGCTACGCTCCGGGGAATTCGCTGTTGCATCGCACACCGCTTTGGGGCAAAAGCCTCCTCTGCGCTTGTTTACTGCTCGCGCTCGCGGTAACCGGTTGGGAAGTAGCACTATACGTTCTGTTCTTTTGTTTTATCTTGTCTTGGTCAGCTGGGATGCGTATCCGCACGCTCTTAAAAATCGTCTATACGCTGCGATGGCTTATAATTCTTTTAGGGCTTTATTATGTCTTTTGGGGCACGTGGCAAATTGCGGTAGACGTCATGTGTACCATGCTAGGCGCCGTCCTAATCTCACGGATTCTTCTCACGACTACTCCGCTACCTCTTTTACTTGATGGAATCATCTGGTTACTCACACCACTTAAACTTCTAGGCTTATCTCCCAAACGTATAGGACTGATGCTCGCTCTGGTTATAAGATCTATTCCTGCCATTATGGATAATTGGGCAGCTTTACAACAAGCTGCTCACGCACGCGGTTTGCCCAAACGTTCCACTTGGCGACTGCTTGTACCTCTTGTGGTACAAGCAGTAGGATACGCTCAAATAACCGGGGACGTTTTAACCGCACGAGGCGTAGAACTCTAAAAGGAATTTTCTTTTACGGCACCAGCAACATCATTCCCGGCTAAGCAAAACTATTCCCACCATACGAACCACGAAGGTTTGTTATAAAGCCCCTTCACGACACATGAGAGGTCCTCATAACTTGTGGGCTTTAGCGCTCGACTTATTATCCCCTGTTCTAAAGCAAGCACCTCGGCGTCGCGCAATGTTGTGATTGGCTCTGCAGTATAAAACTCAAGGTAGGTTGCTGCAATAACAGCCGGAATAGCACCATCCCGCTCATACCAATACTGCGCGAGTGCTAACATGTCTTCCGCACTTGGGACGTCTTCCCACCCGCCAAACGGCAGATACGCAAAGACGTCTGATGGGTACGCTGTAGGAATTTCAAGCAAGATAATTTCAGCTGAATTATCTAGAGTCTCATCTTCATTCATCAGGCTTGATACGAATGTCAGAGGGGCAGGCGCACGTAGAGCAGGTGCAATGCCGCGAGGAACCGTTACCTGCGACGTTAAAAATCCTTCATAATAGTTCTCGAATAAAGTCGAGTCAGCTCGAGCTAATATTTTACGCACAAGAATTTCTAATGAATCCTTATCAAGGCGTTTTTGGTGTTCTGTCAATATATCTTGAGCATAGGATTTAACGTACTCAGCGCTAATATTCACTGGCGGGTTTTTCGTGCGCGCCGATATATTGTTCTGGATAGTAGACAGAAGAAGATCGTCAAGTACGACCAGAACCGGGGTGAACCCATAGGTCCGCCCATCCGCCAAACGGTTAAGATACAAATGGTGAATGTAACTGCTGGGAGCGCCAGGGGCTATCCGCAGGTGCGGATAATGATATAAAGAGGTGAACTTCTTGTAGAGTTCCGCCATGGTGTCTCCGATGCTTGATTCCCATCAGTTTACCTGAGTTTTCGGTTAGTTTCTGCCTTATACAACAGATTTCTACGCTAGATTTGGGGCGAGTCTAAAGCATCTTAAGCAATTCACATGATATACCCTCAAAATATTTCAAAACTACCTGTTATTTGACATTCATATACTATGATTTTTATCTCTTTTAAAACAGAATAAGTTTCATAAATTGAATATAAGCATGCTTCACATCACATATGTTAGGGTATCTCTATGTTTATACTAGGAAATCTTCCCGCAGAACAAGCCCACGACTTTCTCCCTCGTTCTTGGGTCCCTCAGAATTTCCATATGTACTACTCGGCTGAGGAACTTTCACAGCAGTGCGCAGAATACTTCGCAGCAGATTTTACGGAACGTACCTCCCTAGAGTTTGGTGCGGGGTATCGAGATCATATAAGTCCTCTTCTACAGAACCAGTTCAACTACATGCCTACGCAAGACACACAAGACTGGGCCAATAGATTCTTTTCGATAACAGATTCACATGCCACATACCAAACGCTTACAGGAATTCGATACCGTGGGCAAGATCTGAATCGACCTTTTATAGATGTAATAGCTACGAATATTCCTTGTACTACAGTCTATATCGCAGCTCTAAGCCAATCTTTGCTTCGCCACTATGAAAGCTTCCGTCCTATATGCACACGTTTCTTTGTGCCAGGTAAGGTAGATCAGCTTGTACGTGGCCTTGGTTCAGTCCCTGGTGCTCGTGCAACAACTATTGACATGCACATTGTCGCCGGGACTCTAGGTGAGTTAGACAAACGCTTGTGGCCGAAGAATTATGATCGAGTAGAGCTCATCCCGCTTTCTCCTGCTGATGCTTCTGCTGCCAGTTACGAAACGCAGCGCATATATGAATCTATTGCAGTTAAGAACCCCCATCTTTTTGAGTGGGCCACTCCTCAGGGAGAAGAATCATTTGAAGATGCTATACGTCAAGGAACAGGCTGGCATATTACAGTGGATAACTCCTCGGCAGGATTTTTGACTCTAGATCGCAGAGGCGAACAAGGACTTAGAGGGTTTAGCGTCGAAGAGTTATGTCTAGATGCGCCTTTTCGCAGACAAGGGCTAGGGAATGCAGTTCTACGTCACGGTATTAAAAACCTCCTCAAATTATCTCAGGTAAATCCTCAAGATATGCTATGGGGAACAATCCATGCCGACAACCTTCCCTCCTTGCGCAATGCTCAAGGGGTAGGGCGCACAGTAGTAGGAAGTTATATATGGGTTGGAGACCGGTCTTTTAACATGTGAAGATCTCACATGTATCCAGCTAGAAGCAAAGAAGCTTGATGTATGACAAGCAGTAACGCAGCACAATGACGTACAGAGTACATTAGAAGTATCACGTTGATGAAGGAGACAACGATGAATTCATATTTCAAAGAAATGATTCGTCTCGCAGATAGTATCGCTGACAACGCCCACCTTGGGCAGGTCGATAAAAACGGTTGGCCTTATATATCTCATCCACGACGGGTTGCTTTTAAAGTGCGCGAAATTGCCCCTGAAGAGCTTCGCACAGAAGCACAGATCGTGGCGTTATTGCACGATACCGTAGAGGATACAGAAGTCACTCTCCCTTACCTTGCTCGGTACTTTTCAGCCCGCATTATTGATGCCGTTGATGCGCTCACTAAACGTCCACACGAGCCTCTGGAGTCATCTATGGCGAGAGTTCGCGCTAATGAAATTGCACTGTGGGTCAAACGTGCCGATATTGCCGATAACACTGACCCGGAACGTGTTTCCCACCTTGACGAAGACACTCGCAAACGTCTGGCAAAGAAATACAATAAATCGCTCAGGCTCTTAGGCATTACCAAAGAGTAGCTAGGCAAGAATCAAGCATGACCTATCCCGTTTGTGAACGACTAGTGTTATATCAAGTGGAATTATAAATCAAGGGGTGGGTACCTGGAATGTTCCAGGTACCCACCCCTTACAGCAAAACAAATGTATGGCAACGCTAAATGTTGAAGCCGAGAGCGCGCATCATATCGCGACCATCCTCAGTAATGCGTTCGGGCCCCCACGGGGGCATCCATACCCAGTTCACGCGCCATTCGGTAACGACACTATCGAGATTTGCTTCCACCTGTTCCTCAATAACGTCCTGTAGCGGACATGCAGCTGTGGTAAGCGTTAGATCTAGGATCAGGACTCCATTATCATCCCAGCGCATGCCATAAAGCAGACCCAAATCAACGATATTTACCCCAAGTTCAGGGTCAATGACTTCCTTGAGGACTTCCTCAATTTCCTCTTGCGAGGGACGAGCTTGCACTGTCTCAGTCATGATGCACCTCTTACAAGTAGTTCGTACTGAATAAGATTATTTCTTCCCAGTGTATGCTACATAACCTTCTTCTTCTAGACGATCTGCAAGTTCAGGACCGCCCTGATCGACCATTTTGCCGTCTACAAAAACATGCACAAACTCGGGCTTAATATAACGCAGGATACGGGTATAGTGCGTAATCAGCATAACACCCATATTATTTTCCTCGTGAGCACGGTTCACGCCGGAAGACACGACTTTAAGAGCATCAACGTCAAGGCCGGAGTCAGTTTCATCAAGAATACCGAACTTGGGCTTCAAAAGCTCCAGCTGCAGAATCTCATGACGTTTCTTCTCACCGCCGGAGAAACCTTCATTGACGTTACGAGCAACGAACGCAGGATCAATGTCCAGATGGTTCATAGCTTCTTTAACGTCTTTGGTCCAGGTTCGTAAGTTAGGTGCCTTACCGTCCACAGCAGTTTTAGCAGCACGCAGGAAGTTAGACATCGTGACACCGGGGATCTCGACTGGGTACTGCATGGCAAGGAACAGCCCAGCACGAGCACGCTCATCCACACTCATCTCGGTAATATCGTCACCATCAAGCAGTATCTGCCCGGAATCAATCTGGTATTTGGGGTGACCGGCAATAGTTGAGGCAAGAGTAGATTTACCGGAACCATTTGGACCCATAATAGCGTGGATTTCGCCCGAGTTAATGGTTAAGTTCACGCCTTTGAGAATAGGCTTAGTTTTTTCATCATCAAGAATGACCGAGACGTGCAAATCCTTGATTTCAAGGGTAGACATTGTTTCTCCTAATAAGGCTTAGTTGTTGCTGAGAGCAAGCTCTGCTTCAAGGGCATCAGTAAGTTCTGTTTCAAGCTCTGGTACGCGAATCTGCTGGATAATCTCGTTTAAGAATCCGCGGACCACTAGACGACGTGCTTCAGCTTCCGGAATACCACGAGCCCGCAGGTACCATAGATGCTCATCATCTAGCTGACCGGTTGTTGATGCGTGACCGGCACCTTCAATACGTCCAGTCTCGATCTCCAAGTTCGGTACGGAATCAGCGCGCGGACCAATCTCCAAGAGGAGATTACGGTTCAGCTCATAGGTGTCCGTACCTTCCGCATCTTTACCAATGAGGACGTCACCAACCCATACGGAGTGCGCTGCTTTGCCCTGCAATGCGCCTTTATAAGTCACTCGCGACTTGCAGTTGGGCACAGAATGATCCACAAACAAACGTGACTCGATGTGCTGGCCAGCATCCACAAAATAAAGACCGTACATCTCTGTCTCAGCGCCCGGTTCCGTGAATTTCGTTGAAGGGGTAACACGCACCATATCACCGCCCAATGAAACGCACACATGTTTGAAACGAGCATCGCGTCCTAGCTTGGCATACTGCGCTGAGGCATGAATCGCATCGTCATTCCATTGTTGAAGGGTAATAACGCTCAACTGTGCAGAATCTTGTATCAGGAATTCTATGTTCTGCGCCAGAACAGCCGATCCGGTATGCCGAATTACAACAACCGCTTTTGAGAATGGTTTAGCCTCAATCAGTATATGTTGAGTAGCAGCATCACAATGCTGTCCGTCAATATCTATTTCGATATGCTCAGTAAGCTCGGTTTCGGCGGGAATAGTCACCACAGTAGCTGTCTTAAAATGAGTCCATGCATTTGCAGCTACACGGTCTTCAGGAACACCTGCTGTACCAATGCGCTCATCTTCACGGGATACTTCTTCAAGGATAACTTCAGAAGGTGCTTGGATCTTCGGAGCTGGGGCTTGTGCCTGCAGAGTGTCAAGGTGAAGACCGCCCAAACGTTTCAGCGGGGTAAAACGCCAATCTTCCTCGCGTCCAGTAAGTGGCTCAAAGTCTTCAACGTTATATGAGGTTTTCCGTTCTGCGCGGGAAGCGTCAAGAACCTTCTGCACGTTATTAGGGTTTGAGCCTTGATGGTGTTCCTCGGTAGCGCGCAAAATAGTATCATCATGGACATGCTCAGAGGCGAGCTTCTCGCCTTCCTGATCCATACCGGGAATAATTGGGCTGTGATATCCCAGGGTCTCTTCGTTAGTCGACATTAGCCCACAGATCCTTCCATCTGAAGTTCGATGAGGCGGTTAAGTTCAAGTGCGTATTCCATGGGCAGCTCACGAGCAATCGGTTCAACGAAGCCTCGCACAATCATAGCCATTGCTTCATCCTCGGCCAGCCCACGCTGCATGAGGTAAAAGAGCTGTTCTTCAGAAACGCGTGAAACCGTAGCTTCATGCCCCATCGTAACGTCATCTTCACGAACGTCGACATAGGGGTAGGTATCTGAACGCGATACAGTATCAACCAAGAGAGCATCACACACCACGGATGATTTCGAGTGCTTCGCACCTTCACGTACCTGCACTAGACCGCGGTATGCGCTACGTCCGCCGTTACGAGCCACGGACTTCGAAACAATCGTTGAAGAAGTATTCGGGGCAATATGCACCATCTTGGAACCAGTATCCTGATGCTGCCCTTCACCAGCAAACGCGATTGACAGAGTCTCGCCCTTGGCGTGTTCACCGACCATATATACTGCAGGATACTTCTGAGTAACCTTAGAGCCGATGTTACCATCAACCCATTCCATAGTGGCACCCTCATGCGCGACTGCTCGTTTAGTCACCAGGTTGTACACGTTGTTCGACCAGTTCTGAATGGTAGTGTAGCGAACACGGGCGTTCTTCTTAAGAACGATCTCGACAACTGCTGAGTGCAGCGAATCAGAGCGGTATACAGGCGCGGTGCAGCCCTCAATATAGTGAACATATGACCCTTCATCTGCGATGATCAAGGTACGCTCAAACTGCCCCATGTTCTCAGTATTAATGCGGAAATATGCCTGCAGGGGGATCTCAACATGTACCCCCGGCGGAACATACACAAATGATCCGCCAGACCACACCGCAGTATTAAGAGCGGAGAACTTGTTATCGCCGATAGGGATAATAGAGGCGAAGTATTCCTTAAATATTTCAGGATAATCGCGCAAACCGGTATCGGTATCAACAAAGATAACGCCTTGAGACTCCAAGTCTTCACGGATCTGGTGGTACACAACCTCAGACTCATACTGAGCGGCAACACCAGCGACCAATGAGTTACGTTCCGCTTCCGGAATACCCAAACGTTCATATGTCACGCGGATATCTTCAGGAAGCTCTTCCCAAGACTCAGCCTGACCTTCGGTAGAACGCACGAAGTATTTGATGTTATCGAAATCGATGTCAGAAAGATCTGCACCCCAGGTTGGCATCGGCTTACGCTCGAAAAACTTCAATGCCTTCAGACGCATATCCAGCATCCACTGGGGTTCATTCTTCTTCGCAGAGATGTCACGCACTACGGCTTCGTCCAGACCACGCTTAGCGGACTGGCCCGCCTCGTCAGAGTCTGCCCAACCATACTCGTAATTGCCAATGCCCTCGAGTTCAGGGTTCAACTCCAGAATCTCTGAAATGACAGTGTCGTTGGCACTCTGCTCAACTTGCTCAGTCATTACGGCCTTTCTTAGATGGATTGAAATTTATCCGGCTCCGCAGATGCGGGCTCGGTAGTCTTTGGAATAACACACTCTAGGTTGGGGTAATTTCTACCGTGCCGAATTACCCCGCATGCTTTCTGATGTTTCCGGTTTTTCAGAATTCACACGTTCTGTTAAGTGATTGAGCGGAACGTGAGTTGTGCATACGTGAGCCCCTCCAGCCATCGTTGATAGCCTACGTACGTCAACGCCCAGAAGATCAGAAATAATCCCAGTCTCTTGTTCGCAGAAAACCTGAAAATCTTCAGCCAGATCGCGTATTGGGCAATGCCCTTGGCAGAGCTGTATGCTAGCTAGCAATTTCCCCGGCGCGAGCCGACCGGCAGGTGGTTCTGTAATCTGCGCTGTTGTCACAAACCCATCACGACTCATGGCTTCAGCGAGAGCCTGGGCTCGCGCCGCAACATCCTCCCCTGCCGCTTCCACAACAGGGCGGTATCGTGCCTCCATTTCGGCAGCCCGTGTGGATGCGAAAGTTTCAAGTGCGCTCTCCCCAACGGTGTCACGCAACATTTCAAGAGCGTTGCGCGCAATCATCAAATAGTCATTTCCTAGACGTTCGTGACCTTGAGGTGCGATGACGTACCGTCGAGCTGGGCGCCCCGCACCTGCCCCATATTGTTTGAGAGAAGCAACTTCAATCATGTTTGCTTGTTCAAGCGCATCAAGGTGCCGACGCACAGCGGCGGGGGTCAAGCTTAAAAGCTCTCCCAAGCTTGCCGCAGACACGGGACCATGGTTCAGGACACCACGAAGAACCCGGTCACGGGTGCGTTCTTCAACTTCCGCTTTACGTGCGCCAGAGCTTGACTTCTTATGCGAGGAAGGCTGCTGTTGAAGCCCTCGATGAGATGTCTTGTTCACGGAATACACAACTAAAGTATGTCCTAATTACTTCAATCTTGGCTAGTAAGGTCTTCCTACTTGCACACACCACACCGTTTAGTCTCTTGCTTAGCTGCGGTAAGCCATAAGAACCGGTGAAAGATAATACCGCCTTTAGGCCTCTAGGTATTTTTGCTCTTCGGGCATTTCCATGAGAGTGCTAAGCGGTTCATATCCTCACTTTGACGTGATCTAACTCGCGTCATAAAGATGCTATCGCTAGAGGGAAACATAGAGATTACTCTCTGAGGGCTTAAGATAGAGAGGTGGCAGAAACTGAAGCTTATCAACACCAAGCAGCTACCGCATTAGACATTTCAGCAGCTCGCGGTACTAGCAGCGATCCTGCACTCAAGATTTCTCATCTCGTCAAAGAGTTTAAGCCCTCTCGTTCTTTCCGCGAGAAACACCCTGAACGTCTTACCGCTCAGGGTATGCATCGCGCAGTTGCTGACATAAGTCTTCAAGTCTATCCCGGCGAGGTTGTTGTACTCTTGGGTGCTAACGGTGCAGGTAAGACTACAACTCTTGCATGTGCCCAGGGGCTTACTGAACCTACGTCCGGCACTATTCAGCTTCTTTCAGAAGACCCTCTTCTGGCATCCCCAGAGATGCGGGCCTCCGTCGGTATCATGCTTCAGGATGGGGGGCTTCCTAATGCCGTACGTCCCGTACCACTTCTTGAACATGTTGCTCAGATGTACGCCAATCCTTATCCTGTCGGTGAACTTGTAGATCGTTTAGGAATAGATGCTTTTAACGGCACCAATATTCGGCGTCTTTCTGGGGGACAAAAACAACGTGTCTCATTAGCAGCAGCCCTTCTTGGGCGTCCTTCGGTACTCTTTTTAGACGAACCATCAGCAGGACTTGATCCGCAGTCTCGCAATGTCGTCTTTGACATTATTCGTGAGCAGCGTGAGGCTGGAGTCGCCATTATCTTAACAACCCATCTCATTGATGATGCGCAAAAGCTCGCGGATTATGTCTATATTATTGATAATGGTCAAACGGCGCGTGAAGGTACAGTCCCAGAACTTGTAACAGGAGACGGGGTTGTACGGCTTCATTTCACGTTAGAAGCACCTTCACCTACGCGTGACGACTTATTGCCTGTACATCTTCGTACGGATGTAGAGCTTATAGAGCATACGCCATACTCACTAGGCGGCTTAGGCGAATATGAGCTCCGTGGTCCCCTTACACCCGAACATCTTTCCGCTTTCACGACAGCCCTAGCACATCACTACCTTATGCCTAACTCTCTCACGATGGAACCGAAGACTTTGGAAGACGTATTCTTGGATATTTCGGGACGTGATATTCGATGAACCCCACAAATGCAGAGCTGCCCACTGCCCCCGATAGTCAGCAGATGACAGAAGGTAACGAGTATCCGTATCCGCGCGCTGCTTCTAGTTTTCAGCGTATTCTAGCTCAAGGTAAATATGAGACCCTTGCCATGCTTAAAAATGGTGAACAGCTGATGCTCAATATTGCCTTCCCCGTGATGGCGCTTTTTGGACTTCGCTATACAAGCTTTCTGGATTCTTACGCTGATGCGTTGAATACGACCCGCGTCAATGTTGCAGTGCCGGGGGTACTGGCTCTCTGTGTTGTCTCAACTGCACTTTCTGGTCAAGGGATTGCCACTGGTTTTGACCGCCGGTACGGTGTTCTTCGTTTTCTGTCTACCACCCCTCTAGGACGCAACGGGCTTATTATCGGCAAGGTGCTGGCAGTTATCACCGTTATCGCCATACAGTTTATTATGGTCACTATCGTTGGGTTCGGTCTTGGATGGCGTCCGGATATTTTTGCGATGTATCGCTCTTTTAGTACTTTATTGCTTGGGGCTGCCGCATTTACAGCCCTAGGCTTACTCGTTGCTGGGACGGTGAGGGCTGAGGCAACTTTAGCTATCGTGAATATCGCCTGGGTTGTTCTGGCCAGCGCTGGTGGGATCCTTATTCCAATAGATAATTTCCCTGAGCTGTACCGCATTATCATTCTGTGCCTGCCTTCAGGCGCTTTAGGTGAAGCGATTCGCGGTGATTATCTACAGGATATATTTTTACCCCTTCCCCATGCTGTGCTACTTGTCTGGACACTAGTGATTGGTTTTATTGCTTCACGTAAATTTAAATGGTCCGATTAGCGCTCTTAAGTTCAGGATTTCGGGACGAGTTCTGGAATCAACCAGCACCATCAACGATCATTCCTAACGCATACACGGTTTAAAAGGCTTTTCTTATGCTAGTTACCCTCAAAAATAAACTATCTCCCATCCAATACACCCCCTGGGTTTTGTACACAGCGGTGGGTACGGCTCTGAGCAATCTCTTACTCATCGTAACTGGCGCCGTTGTGCGCCTTACGGGATCAGGCCTTGGATGCGATACCTGGCCTCGGTGTACTGCAGAACAGTGGACAACTACCCCTGCCGACGGTATCCATGGGCTCGTTGAATTCGGTAACCGTATGCTCACTTTTGTGCTCATGGTAATCACTATCCTTGCGTTCTTAGCGATTCTCCGAATTGCGCTGCCTGATGTGCACCACGTCAAAGCAATCTTTCCAAAGCTTTTTACGGGATTACGAGCACACGAATCAAAGTATAGCGATCTTTTCAATCTGACTTTACTCCTCCTGTGGGGTATTCCGCTACAGGCCGTTATTGGCGGCGTTACTGTATGGCAGCGGCTCAATCCCTGGATGGTAACAGCCCATTACCTCGCCTCTGCCATCATGATTGGATTAGCAGCAATCTTGGTAAACCGTGTGCGTCGCTATTTTAGGGCAGGTATCTCTGAGCGCGAAGATATTACTAAGGAATTTCCTCCACAAAAAAGTGGTGTTATCCGCCTACTTGGTTGGATAGATTTGGCGTTAGTTTCGTTCTTACTTTTTATGGGTACCGTAGTCACCGGCACAGGCCCGCATGCGGGTGATCCACGCACGCATCGCCACGAGTTCGACGCTATCGCAGTATCCCGTGCTCATGCATGGGCAGTGTGGGCGTTTCTTTTTCTGCTGGTTATCATGTTTGTTTTAGTACGGAAGTACGCCATGCCACGTGCTTTCTTATCATCTTTACTTGTACTGGCAGCAATCATGGTCTATCAGGGCGCGATTGGCTATATTCAATACAACACCGGGCTTCCCCCTCTACTCGTTGAGGCGCATATGCTGGGGTCGGGTATGTTTACCTGGGCATCACTATCGCTGATCGAAAGGCAGCTGACCCTATCTTCTCAGAAGGCCCGTGCCCTAGCTCAACAGCGGCTAGCAATTTCTTAGAGCTGAGTTATTCCCACGGTAAGCGCACAATGTCATATATGGGTTTATTGCTGGCATGCCTTGGTAGCTATTTAAGGTTAGGCGTACACTATTAAGGAGCATTCCTGCGCCTGCACGTCTTTGAGCCGAAGGTATGCCTATCTGTGAGTACCTCCTACCCCACAGATTGATACGCGCAGATTAGGCACACGCACACACGTCAAGGAGCCCATCATGAAGGGTTACACAATTCAGGAGGTTCCGTCCTCCACGCATGCGGCGTCAGAGGTGACTGTACCTACTCCGCGGGCAACAAGGGACATGACCTTGGGGCGCAAAATAAAAGCGTATATTCACCTGACAAAGCCCCAAATTATTGAGCTTCTTCTAGTAACAACCGCCCCTACAATGATGTTTGCGGCACATGGCATGCCCAGTTTCTGGTTAGTCATAAATACGCTTCTTGGCGGAGCCATGGCGGCTGGCGCTTCCTGCGCTTTCAACTGTTATATCGATCGTGATATTGACCGAAAAATGAAGCGAACCGAAAAACGCCCCCTAGTTACCGGAGAGCTAACAGACCGAGAAGCACTCGTCTTCGCATGGGCACTTGCTGTTATCTCCGTCGTATATCTGTGGACTATGGTAAATCCCCTCTCTGGGCTTTTAGGGCTTGCCGCTATTTTGCTCTATGTAGTCTTCTACTCCATGTATTTAAAGAAGCGCACTACTCAGAATATTGTGTGGGGTGGGATTGCCGGGTGTATGCCTGTTCTAATTGCATGGGCAGCTGTTCGCAATACCATTGAATGGCCAGCTTTAATTCTCTTTACAGTAATTTTCCTCTGGACTCCTCCGCACTATTGGCCACTCTCTATGAAATACGCGGAGGATTATAAAGCAGCCGGTGTTCCTATGCTGGGTGCTATCGCTCCCGCTCAAACAGTGTCTGTACAGGTCGTACTCTACGGCTGGGCTATGGTTATCTGTTCGCTTCTACTGATCCCTATTGGAGGCGCGGGCTGGGTGTACGGCGTTAGCGCGGCTATCGCTGGTGCATGGTTCCTCTACCACTGCCACAAGCTCCATTATTTAGCTCTCCAGCAGGTAGCAACAAGCCGTACCGCTATGGTGGTATTTTTCGGGTCCATCACATACCTAACGATTCTTTTCATTGCATTGGCAATCGATCCTTTTGTTGGGCAGCCTATATTAGAATCTTTTATTTTCTAAGAGCATCCGTATCTTGAGGCGAGTAAAGCAGCTATCTCAAGATACGGGTGGTCTATTTTGAAACTTATCTACGTGGAGCTTAGGCTACAGCATCCTATGTATGTAAGTTCAGCGTGAGGCATAAGTCGTCTAAATACCATGCGAACATACTATAAACGCTAGGATGGTGAACTATCCTTAAGAAGGTAGAATTTCACGATAGATTTATAGATGCTATGTACATGATTACTCGTTGAGAGTGCTCATGGAATACGCACCCTATCTTTTGAGTTATATCTGCTGCAGTCAGCGTTCACAGACTACTATTGTTTGTGTACTTCATGCATGACGTACCACCAAGCGAAGGGACAATACGTGACTAACCCTAACAAAAAGTTCGAATGGACTGAGGTAGACCAGCGTGCGGTTGATACTGCTCGCTTATTGGCAGCCGATGCGGTTGAGAAAGTAGGGTCAGGTCACCCCGGCACCGCCATGAGCCTTGCTCCTGTTGCCTATCTGCTCTTCCAAAAGGTCATGAACCAAGACCCCAACGATGACCGTTGGGAAGGTCGCGATCGTTTCATCCTCTCCCCCGGTCACACATCGCTAACTCTCTACACCCAATTATTTATGGGTGGGTATGGTCTTGAGATGGAGGATCTAGAATCTCTTCGCACATGGGATGCGCTCACTCCTGGACATCCCGAATATAAGCACACCAAGGGCGTAGAAATTACGACTGGTCCATTGGGTCAGGGGCTCGCTTCTGCCGTTGGTTTTGCATATGCTCAACGTTATATGCGTGGTCTTTTCGACCCCGAATCCCCGGTTGGTGCTTCTCCCTTTGACCATTATGTGTACTGTATCGCCTCCGAAGGCGATGTTCAGGAAGGCGTAACGGCAGAAGCCAGTGCGCTTGCTGGGCACCAAGAATTGGGTAATCTCATCGTACTCTGGGATCGCAACCATATTTCTATTGAAGAAGACACTGACGTTGCATTCACCGAAGACGTGCCAGCTCGTTACCGGGCCTACGGCTGGGATGTTCAGCGCGTGGACTGGATCAAGACCGGAAACTACGTTGAAGATGTGCAGGAACTCTACAACGCTATTGAGCGCGCGAAAACGGTCACGGATAAGCCTTCATTCATTGAGGTGCGTACTATCATTGGTTACCCAGCACCCAACAAGCAAAATACTGGGTCCGTTCACGGCTCAAAGCTGGGGGCCGAAGAAATCGTTGAAACCAAGAAAGTTCTAGGATTTGACCCCGAAAAGAGCTTCTTCATTGAGGATGAGGTTCTGGCGCATACTCGTGAACTTCGTGAACGCGGGGCTGCTGCGCATAAGGTCTGGAATGAAAAATTTGAGGCATGGGCTCAGGCTAACCCCGAGCGGGCAAAGCTGTACAACCGCCTGGTGTCAGGCGAAATGCCAGTTGATTATAAGGCTGCTTTCCCTGTCTTTGAGCCGGGTACTTCACTAGCAACCCGCGCAGCATCCGGCAAAGTCATTAATGCTATTGCTGATACTTTCCCTGAGCTTTGGGGTGGATCTGCCGATCTAGCAGGTTCTAACCTCACCACTATCAACAACGCTGAATCATTCAACCCGGTTTCGCACAGTACGGAGGATTGGACAGGTAGCCCCTACGGTCGTGTGTTGCATTTCGGTATTCGCGAGCAGGGGGCGGCAGCAATTGTGAACGGTATCGTGCTATCTTCGCCAACCCGTGCTTTCTCTGGGACGTTCTTCGTATTCTCGGATTACCAGCGTCCTGCAGTCCGACTTTCAGCTCTCATGGGTGTACCAGCGCTGTATATCTGGACTCACGACTCCATTGGTGTCGGCGAAGACGGGCCTACCCACCAGCCGATCGAGCATCTCAGCTCACTGCGCGCAATTCCTGGATTCGACGTTGTACGCCCAGCAGATGCGAACGAAACTGCAGTTGCTTGGCGCACCATTCTTGAGAAGAAAGACCGCCCTGCCGGTCTAGTACTTTCTCGCCAGAACCTACCGGTTTGGGCTCGTGAGGATATTCATTCAGATACTGAAGTCGAAAAATTTGCTTCCGCAGAAGGTACTGCCTGCGGAGGTTACGTTATGGCTGACACCGAGGGAACTCCAGATGTCATCCTGATCGCAACTGGGTCCGAAGTTGAAATTGCCCTCGAAGCCCGCCACAAGCTCTCAGAAAAAGGCATTGCAGCTCGAGTTGTTTCAATGCCTTCCCGCGAATGGTTCAACGAGCAGTCAAACGAATACCAAGAATCAGTTCTGCCTTCCTCGGTTGCAGCACGCGTCTCAGTTGAAGCCGGTTTGGGCGTGAGCTGGTATGATTTGCTCGGTTCTGCAGGACGTGCTGTCTCAATTGAGCACTTTGGGGCTTCTGCTGATGCTAAGACTTTGTACCGTGAGTTTGGTATTACCCCTGAAGCCGTCGTAACTGCTGCTGAAGAATCTATCGCTGCGGTCAAATAGTCAGTCGGCAAGTTAAAGTTTTTCGGTGAGTCCTGATGCGTTGCATCTTGCATAGCTCATTAATGCTCACCCGTCCATATTAACTAATTTAGATTGAAGGTTTTATTTCATGAGTGGTTCAACTCGAAAGCTCTCTGACGCTGGTGTCTCCATTTGGCTTGATGATCTTTCCCGCGACCGTCTTACCAGTGGCAGTCTTGCAGAGCTCATCAGCGCTAAGAACGTCGTGGGTGTCACTACCAACCCCACTATCTTTGCCGGTGCGCTTTCAAAAGGTGCTGCTTACGCTGAGCAGATGCGCCAGCTTGCCGCATCTGGCGCAGACGTTGAAGAAGCTGTCTTCGCAACGACTACTGACGATGTACGCGCCGCTTGTGTCGTCTTCGAGCCCATATATTCTGCTTCCAAGGGCTATGATGGCAGGGTTTCTATTGAGGTGGATCCCCGCCTTGCCCGCGATGCCGAGGGAACCCAGAAAATGGCACGAGAACTCTACGAGCGTGTAGGCCGTGAGAATGTCATGATCAAGATTCCCGCAACCGTCGAAGGTCTGGAGCCTATTGCTAAGACTCTTGCAGCAGGAATCAGCGTTAATGTGACTCTCATTTTCTCACTAACACGTTATCGTGAAGTCATTAACGCTTACATGCTCGGCCTTGAAGAAGCACTCAAAAATGGTAAGGATCTCTCTAAGATACATTCGGTCGCATCATTCTTCGTATCCCGCGTAGATAGCGAGGTAGATACCCGTCTGAATGAAATCGGTACTAAAGAGGCCTTATCGCTTAAAGGCAAGGCTGGTCTGGCCAACGCTCGCCTAGCATATGAAGTTTTTGAAGAGATGTTCTCTTCAGAACGCTGGGCACGTTTGGCATCTCATGGTGCTAACATTCAGCGCCCCCTCTGGGCATCTACCGGTGTCAAGGATCCGGCGCTTCCAGATACTCTCTACGTTAGCGGCCTGGTCGCTAAACACACTGTCAATACCATGCCTGAAGCGACTCTGAACGCTGTTGCTGACCATGGTGAAATCACGGGAGATACTGTTACCAGTGAGTATACGAACTCCAACAAGATTCTGGACGATATCGAGCGTCTGGGTATCTCATATGTAGAGGTCGTGGACAAGCTCGAAACCGAAGGTCTTGCAAAGTTTGACGTTTCGTGGGAAGAGCTTCTAGAAACCGTACGAAAAGCACTCGAAGAGTCTCATTAGTGACTAGCGAGTAGAGTAATTTCTTATACTCGATCTCTAAAAAAATCATGCGGCGAGCGCTGGCGATATAAATATTACGAAACTGGCTTTTCAGCGCTCGCCATCAGATGTCTCTCTTTACCATCAAAGCGGTAAGATGCAGGGATACGTGCCCCAAGGATATATAAAGTATCGCAGGGTGAATGTGCACATTATCAGCAATCAAAGGAATCTATCTTGCATACCGGTCATGAGTCGAATCCGCTACGAGATTCGCGCGATCGACGTCTCACTCGTATTGCGGGTCCTTCCGCACTTGTGTTCTTCGGCGTCACGGGCGATCTTGCCCGCAAGAAACTGCTCCCTGCGGTCTATGACCTAATGAATCGTGGTTTGTTGCCCCCAAGTTTTGGTCTTGTTGGGTATGGGCGCCGCGAGTGGGATAACGATGATTTTCGTAACTATGTGCGTAAGTCTGTGGAAGAAAATGCGCGTACCCCATTCCGTGAGGATGTCTGGAACCAATTTCAGAAGGGTATGCGGTTTGTTCGCGGTAATTTTGATGATGATGCCGCATTTGAACGTCTCAAAAATACTCTTGCTGAGCTCGATGAACTTGGCGCCCAAGGGAACCATGCGTTCTACCTCTCTATTCCGCCGAAGGCTTTCGAACAGGTGCTGTCGAAGCTTGCCGAGCACGGTTTAGCCTCACGCGATAACGCGAACAATAATCCCAGGAACGGGTGGCGTCGTGTCGTTATTGAGAAGCCGTTTGGTCACAACTTAGAGTCAGCGCGTGAACTTAATGGAATTGTGGAACGTGTATTCCCCCCGGATTCAGTGTTCCGTATTGACCATTATCTGGGTAAAGAGACCGTTCAGAATATTCTAGCGATGCGTTTCTCAAACCAGATGTTTGAACCGGTTTGGAACGCAAATTATGTGGACCACGTGCAGATTACGATGGCTGAGGATATCGGCATTGGTTCTCGTGCTGGCTATTATGATGGTGTGGGTGCCGCACGCGATGTGATTCAAAACCATCTGCTTCAGCTGTTGGCTCTAACCGCCATGGAGGAACCCCTTAGCCTTGATTCTAAGCATCTTCGCGCTGAAAAGGCTAAGGTACTGGAAGCGGTACGTATTGATGATCTGGAAAATTCTTTCGCGCTCGGCCAGTATGCCCCCGGTTATCAAGGCGGCGAACATGTCAACGGGTTCTTTGATGAGAAAGATATTCCTGCGGACTCACGCACAGAAACTTTTGCGGCTCTTAAAGTCAATATTGACAACCGCCGCTGGGCAGGAACTCCGTTCTATCTGCGTGCGGGTAAACGGCTGGGTCGCCGAGTAACCGAGATTGCGCTTCTCTTCAAGAAATCTTCTGACCGTCTCTTTGGTAAGGAGACTGAGGTTCCTGCAGGGCAGAATGCTATCGTGATCCGTGTGCAACCTGATGAAGGTATGACGATCCGTCTTGCAGCTAAAGTTCCCGGTACTCAGATGGAGATCCGCGACGTCAATATGGATTTTGGGTATGGACACGCCTTCACCGAAGCATCTCCTGAGGCATATGAACGTTTGATTCTGGATGTGCTCTTAGGTGAACCGCCGCTGTTCCCTCGCCACGAGGAGGTTGAACTTTCGTGGAAGATCTTGGATCCATTTGAGAAATATTGGGAAGAGAACAAGATTAAGCCTGAACCCTATGAATCCGGTTCGTGGGGTCCACGTTCGGCTCAGAAGATGCTTGAGCGTGATAACCGTGCCTGGAGGCGCCCGTGATTTCGCATCTGCAACACACGAATGTTTCTGCTATTTCAAAGGAACTTTCTGATCTTCTGGCTTCAAACGGCAGTCTTAGCAGCAGCCGCGTACTTACCTTGGTGGTACTAGCAGAAAAAGGACATTCTCGCGAGGCTATTAATGCGGCTATCCGCGCTTCACACGAGCATCCGAGCCGGATCATTGTGCATATTGCGCATAATAGTGATGCGCCCGATCAACTGGATGCCGAGATTCATGTGGGTGGAGAGGCCGGCGCTTCTGAGCTTATTATTCTGCGCGGCTGGGGTAGTGCATCAACGCCGACAGAATCGTTGATTTCTGGCCTGCTTTTGCCGGATTCTCCTATTGTTGTGTGGTGGCCGCATTCCGTCCCTGAGAATCCGGGTGAGGATTCAATTGGTAGGATTGCACAGCGCCGTATCACAGATTCGGCACGCGCATATGATCCGATGGCTGTTCTTACGCATCTTTCTGAGGTTTATCAGGCCGGGGATAGCGATCTTGCCTGGACACGTTTGACGCTGTGGCGTACCCAACTGGCAGCTCTTTTGGAGCAGATGCCTTACTCTCCTGTTAAGCGTGTAGTGGTTTGGGGTTCTGAGAAGTCTCCTTCGGTTGTGCTCCTTGGCGCTTGGCTTGGCTGGAAACTCGAGGCTGAGGTTCATCTTGCAACCATCGGCGCAGCAGAACGGGGTCTTTACCGTGTAGCTATTGAGCGTGAAGATGGGCAAACGATAATGTTCCGCCCCGGCAAGAATATCGCTATTATTGAAACTCCCTATACACCTGATCAGCAGATTCCACTACCAGTTCGTACTCTAGCGGATTGTATTTCTGAGGAATTACGCCGACTTGACCCTGACACTATGTATGGGGAAGTTTTAAAGTCGGCATTTCCTACTCTGGAAATGCATCCTGCTCAGTGCGATGCTGAACCTTTCCTTAATACTTCTGAATTTCCCGAGGTTTTCGATGCCTAAGATCAACAATATTGGTGAGAGTACTCCAACTTTAATAGCGCATCCTTCTCGGGAGGCGCTTGCCTCTGATGCCACTACGCGTATCTTAGATGTTATTGAGCATGTACTCACGGAACGTACCATGGCTCATGTCTCTCTTACAGGTGGCACGATGGGCATTGCTACTCTTCGTGCATGGGCTCAGTCTCCACGTGTTAAGGATATTGACTGGTCGCGCGTTCATTTCTGGTTCTCGGATGAACGCTTTGTTCCCGAGCGTGATCCGGATCGGAACGATGGACAAGCAATTGAGGCGCTTCTCGCAGATTTAGTAGATCTTGGTTTTCCGGTTGAAAACGCGCATCGTATGGGTCCTTCCGATGTCATGATTGATGTTGAAGCTGCTGCCGAGCACTATGCCTACGAAATGCGTAATTTTGCGGGTTCTGCCGAACCCGTGCGTGTTGAGATGCCTAAGGGGGCATCCGAGCTTCCATTAGCGGGAGGGCACGGGGGATCTGCTTCTCAGCAATCTGGAGGCGGCTGCGGATGCGGTGGTTGTGGATGCGGCGGCGGCTCGGATATATGGCCTGTCCCCATTTTTGATGTTACGCTCCTAGGGATGGGGCCTGATGGTCACATCGCTTCGCTGTTTCCCAATCGGCAGCAAGTCCTTCTGGGCACAGGTTTACCAGAGGATCCTGTGGACGGCGCTAAAGCTGTGACGGTAATGGTCAAGGATTCCCCTAAGCCACCTAGCGAACGTGTATCTGTCACGCTGCCGGTTATCAATAATTCGCGCCATATTTTCTTTTTGATTACCGGCGGTGATAAACAGGATGCGACAACCCGTCTTCTCAAGGGTGCACAAGTTCCTGCTGAGGATATTACTGCCAATATGCTCCTAGAAACTCCAGCAATCGGGGCTCGTGGGCAGAAACAGACCCTGATTTTTGCGACGGAAGAATCGCTAGCTTAGGATCCACAAATTTTTCTAGTGGGGGTTACAGTCTTAGGATTATGACTCCCACTTTTATTTCGCGTCCTTAGTCATTCAGCATATTGATAGTATTGAGGTGACTTGCTTCTTGCCGTGCCTTCTCCGCGAGCTCGGTCGGATGCGGTTCTAACCTTTCGAGCGCCCGCAGATTCTTCGCGAGCACAGTTGAACCCTTCATTTTGGGCCGCAAAACCTCAGGAATC
>NZ_KV797619.1:217290-259400 GCF_001809415.1 Rothia sp. HMSC058E10
TCATTTTGGGCCGCAAAACCTCAGGAATCTTGATACTCGCCCCGTACTCCCCTGCTAATTGCGCTAAAAGCTGCACGAAGGAACCGCCACGATTAATACCGCTCACCGCTGGCAACATGTTCTCTAGCACCTGCACAATTCGCCACCCCGCCAACGGGCTAACGGATGCGGCATCTTGAAAGGTCCCAAGCACACGGTTAGTCAGAACATCCTGGTATAGCAGAAGCCACGTTACTTCTTCAGCGAATTGTGTAGGATCTAGCATTCCACGCTCTGCCAGGTGGGCAAGAGACTCAGCTGTTAAGGCCCGAATATCGTGTGCTAGCGCAGATGCCGCAATTCCCAAGGCGCTATACGAAGGCGCGCCCAGAGGACATGGGGTACTACCAAGAGCATAGAGGAGCGCATTCAGCCCGAAAACGGTACGCGCGTAGAGGGCTGTCATCAGGGCAGGCATCATCTGCGCTGCCGCATAATCCAGGTTATTCTGCATGAGCCAGGCATACCAACCAACAGCGTATTTCTGCGAAGTATAGGTACAACGTTTTGACGTATGGATACGGTGACCGTAATCTTCTCGCACACCGCCAGTATTAAAAGCGGCGTCTTCAAAGCCTAGGTCATTGGGGGCAGAAGTATCGTTTGGGTCTTCCCACAGAAGGAGTTTCCTGTTATAGGGTATCTCGCTATCACTGTTGATAATTCTTTGTTTTGCGTACTGTGTTAATCCCGTCGACCATGTGGTGCGTCGCATGGCATGATTTCGTGTTTCAAAAGGTTCTGTATAAATTTTTTCAGCATATCCGCTGGAGGGAAGCAGTGAGAGAAGTTGCTCTTGTAAAAGGCCCGTCAACCCGCGAGTGTTGACCACAAGATCCTGCTTGGTTTTCGCCCCTAAGGGGCGGTACTCCATACTGTTTGTGATAATGGGCTGGCCGTTCCTATCGAGCCACAGAAAGTCGCGGTAACCCATCGTAATTGGCGGCAATTCTATTGGCTGCATACCTGCACATCGTGCGTATATCGCTAGGATCAGAAAAGCTATATCCTCTCCCGCGGTCTCAAACTCGTGGATATGCCGTCCCCAATTCAGGTTGACGGACTCAAGGTATTTTATCTGTGCCTCGTTAAAGCGGATACTTTCTGTCTGGTTAAGATATGCGAGAGCACGCACCAGTTCCGTCTCGGGGGCTGTACCGGTCACCATGGCAACCAGCACATCAAAAAGTTCCGTGTCACTGGAAATAGGGGCATCCACCATGAAAAGTTCCCCCGGAGCCCGTGGGCGTGGGTTGACATCTGGTATCAGAATAGGTTCCTGCGCCTGTAGTGCTTCTGCCGACTGTACTTCCTGGGACTCCAGTATTTTCTTTACACCGCGTCGGGTAGGTTTCGTACTATCTTTAGATCCTACATTTTGCACCAGCTCTTGAAGCTCCAAAGGTAGAGTTCGCTCAATCTCAGCTATCATGCTGTGCACCCGGTTCGTGTATTCAGGGCGATGTTTAATCAGCTGTTGTAGGATGTTTAGCTGGGCCTTCACCAGCTTCTTCTCAGTACGGAAGAGTACTGCTGCTGATGCGTCTAACAGGGCATCGAGCTGTTCCGTAGAAAGTTGCTCCACAATGGGGGTAAGCATCTCTTGTGCTAGGCCTACCGACGTGGATAGCTGCGTCTGTAAAATAGCGGTCAGTAGTGAAGTGCGTGCCAGGTTCTCCGCGGTAGTTGGTTTCATGCCGCGGTAAAGCATATGGAAGACCCGTGTTTTCCTGGGCGTAAAATCCCTGAGTATTGAGCGCAAACATTCGGTGAGAAAACGGTTGCGGAACCCGTCAAGGTGACAATCTAGATAATCTAAAAACTTGAAATCTGCTGCCGCACCTAGTGCTGTTCCGACGCGGAAGCAGGTCCACAGTTCTCGTTCAATCAGGAGAGGATCCTGGCGGATATGCTCAAGTGCCTCTTGGTAGGTGGCAGGTATTTCCGGGTGGTCTTCAGCACTGTTTCCTTCTGGGAATATGGTACGTAAGGCTCTCCAAAGATAAGAAGGGGTTTCACAGTGGAGGTCCCGTTCCCGTACAAGCGTGTGTAGTACGCGCCATATACCGTAGGCATCGTTATCCTCCATAGCGGGGGTCGCCGCTATATAATCCAGAATCCACGTATCGCTGCGTCCGGAGAGTCCCAAGTATAAACCGCGCATGATAGCGTCATGAGGGTTTTCGAAAGAGTCAGTGTCGCTTCGGCGTGCCGCCCATGAACTGTCTGTATATAAATCCACGAAACGCTTATGTGTCCTGCGGGGGTTTGTCCCCAAAGCTGCTAAAAGATAGCCACCTACAGGACTCAAAACAGCCCGGTTCCCCCGTCTTAAGACCTTGGCTGGAGGCAGAGTTTTAGCCAGCACAGCACGTTCATCCTCTGTAGCGTCCTCTAAAAGAGCATGAAATTCTTTGAGAGGTGCTTCCGGATTTTTAGCCAGCTTTTTAAGTGCTTCTCGCCGCTTATTAAGCATAATAACGGGGTTAGTTTGCATTCCTCTCCTCCTTTTTCACGGTAATATCCCTGCCGAGGCGCTTATCTAGAAGATTCTGAGCGTGCTGCCGCGCCTTTTCTGCAAGCTCCGTCGGATGCGGTTCTAACTTTTCGAGCGCCCGCAAATTCTTCACCAGCACGGTCGAGCCTTTCATCTTCGGCTGCAAAACCTCAGGAATCTTGATACTCACCCCGTACTCCCCCGCTAATTGCAATAAAAGCTGCACCAGGGCACTGCCCCGATTTATCTCACCTACCATAGGCAGCATGTTCTCTAGCACCTGCACAATTCGCCACCCCGCCAGCGGGCTAATGGATGCAGCGTCCTGTAAACAGCTGGCTGCCCGTATTGGTTTAACCCATCCCCCTCGGAGCAGGTAGGCCAGTTCATCCGCAAGTAAAGAAGTATTGAGCATTCCACGACCCGCAAGAACTGCAATAGATTCGGCGGTGAGAGCCCTGTGCTCAGCTGCTGCTGCACCAGTTAGCCAGCCCAACACGGAATAGGCGGGGTCTTGCAGAACCTGATGTGTGTGGGTGATGGTATCCAGTAGGGCGTCAAGCCCCTTGACGTGTTTCTGGAATCCTGTTGTAGTGACGAACGGCATGCTCTGCGCTGCCAATGTATTGGGGTTATTCTGCAGAAGCCACGCATACCATTGCATAAGGGTACAGTGAAAATCGTCGATTGCCTGAACAGCACGGTGCATAAACTCTTCCGGAATGCCTGCCGTGTTCAGAGCCGCCTGTGCGAAAGGCATCTGTGCGGTCGGTAGTTCGTGATCTTCAATAAGCCACATCATCAGGCTGCCGTTGGGAGCCTCAGCATAGGCTTGGTCGTACATATTGTGAGGACGCGGGCGGTAAGTGAGAGGTTCAACATGGCGTGTCCAGGTGCTCTCTTCTGCGTGAGGTATAGGCGCAAATACAAGGTTTTCTGGATGTTCTAAACAGTTAATCTGCTCTTGACAGAGCCCCGCCGGTCCACGATAATTTGTGGTCGTTTTCTCTATACGGGGTTTTTGACGCCCCAGAGATCCAGTGTGTTCAACCTGGTAGGGCTGGATGGTTTCGCCAGTCTGGGGGTCGGTATGGAATTCATGCCGGTACCCGGTAAAACCTTGCGGCAGTTTTTTAAAAAGTTTTCGGTGCGGGGCAATTACCCGGTACGTCAGATAGTTGCCTAACGCATGAGTACCCGAGCGGATACCGGAATTCACGCATCGTTCAGCCAGAAAGTCCTGCTGGGCCGTATCAAGAGTAATGCGAGGATTATGCGCTAAATAATCAATGAGTTGCGGGAGCTGCGAACCGTCACCTGTGCCTTGGAGACAGGGAATAAGACCATCCATAAACTCAGCATCACTAGTATAAATATGCACCTGTGGGGTTGAAACGTGCTGCTCTAAAAGTTGCGGCAGATTCTCGGGAATCATGACGCTGCCCATTACTTGCTCCGCGTGAGACGGTGCGCTAGTTTTATCCGCCGCGGCTTCAGCAGGAGACATGAGTGTTTGCGCAGCGGGCTGCAGATCAGGCGGTAGAGATTCTGCGGTTTCCCTCATCAAGCCGTCCACATCTTGAGTATACTCGGGGTGCGTTCTAGCAATAGCGCCAAGGAGTGCGATCTGCGCCCGGAGTATTTTCTTCTCGGTGCGAAGCATCACGGTGCGAGAGACATTAAGTAAGTCATGAATCTGGGGTTCGGTCAGCTTTTCGACGCATGACATCAACATTTCTTGAGCCAATCCCACGGAGGTTGAGGGAACGGTAGTGAGCACTGAGGTGAGCAGATTGGTGTTACCAAGGTTCTCGTCTGGGGTGGGGTTCATCCCCCGATAGATGTGGTGAAAGATACTGGTGTTCTTGGCAGAAAAGTCGCGGAGCATCGCCTTCAGACATTCAGTAAGCAGGCGGTCACGGAATCCGTCAAAATTCTCCTGCAGCATGTGGAAGAGAGCGAGCGTGTCCGCGTTTTCACGCCCTGACCACTCTTTCCGCAGAAGCCCTTCATCTGTGAAACACGCCCACATTTCGTGTTCTAGCGTCTGAGGGTTGTTCTTGAAGAAAGAGATAACCTCTTCCCGGTTCTCGGATGAGCCAATGTACATGTCAGGAACGGCCGTCACGAACCCCCAGAGGTAGGAGCGCGTGGTATTGGTAAGTCCGCGTTCGTGAAGAAGCTGATGTATCTGCACCCAGAGCGTGGGCAAGTCGTAACCAAACCTGCCATAGCCACGCTCGTTAACGAACCCGGTTATCCAGGTGTTATCACGTTCGCTGAGTCCAAGCATCATGGCTTCTGTGCGTTGGCTAAGGTATTGTTCCGATTCAGCGGTTGAAAACTTCCAGTTCGCCTCACCGGGTAATCCCCGGCCGATGAGGTTTAAGAGCTCAACACCCACATGTTTGAAGGTTCCACCCAGTGCGGCCGCCGTGTAGACGCACACAAGCCGCTGCTCGGTCGTTCCTTCACGGCTGTAGCGGTCTATGAGCTTTTTAATGGAAAGTGTGCGTGCAAGGCTCTTGCGCTCATCCTCGGTGGCACCGGTGAGAACTTCATGGTATTGCCAGAAGGTGGCATCGTCACGTTTCAGCAACTCCCGCAGGCGGGCGCGACGTTCCGTAAGACTAGGTTGCGGTATTTTTGGTGTCATAACGGGCTCTCAGTTTCTGCGTTTAGGGTTGTGCGCAGCGGTGTTGGTCCAGCAGTTCTTGGGCTTGGTCTCGGGCCTGCTCCGCAAGCTCGGTCGGATGAGGCTGCAGCTTTTCAAGCGCACGCAGACTTTTCGCCAGCACGGTCGATCCTTTCATTTTGGGCCGCAAAACCTCAGGAATCTCGATACTGACACCGTACTCCCCCGCTAATTGCGCTAAAAGCTGCACCAGCGTACCGCCTCTGTTCACCTCGCCCACGGCAGGCAGTATGCCTTCTAGTACCTGCATAATCCGCCAGCCCGCCAAGGGGCTAATCAACGCAGCATCCCTAAATGTCTGCTCAATTCGTTGAGCCATCACGTGGTGCTGGTTCAACAACCAATACAGTTCTTTGGCGAATAAAGTAGTATCGAACATGCCCCGATCCACCAGGGAGGCGAGCGCCTCCGCAGCATTGGCGCGCACCTCGGTAGTTTTAGCGCTAGCACCAAGCCCGAGTGCGCTGTAGGAGGCGGCACCCAGTGCTCGGTGCATATCACCTAGGATGCGCATGATGATATCGGCGCCATAAGCATTATGGGCATGGATAGCTGCCACAAGAATAGGCATGGTCTGTGCGCTGAAAATATCTGGGTTGTTCTGCATCAGCCAGCCGTACCACCCCATGACCGTGCGGTACGCAGGATAGTATTTTGATTCCACCATACGGTGCACGTACTCGATTTGCGTGCTGTTGGTGTTAAACGCAGCAGCTTCAACGGAGAGCGCGGCAGCATCGGGTGTATCTGTTCCAACCCACAGCGGGAATTGCAGAGGGAAGCTGTACTCCCGAGCAAGATATAGCGATTCCCAATACTGGGTGAGGACTGTACCCGTAGTGCGTTCAAGGGCTACTCGCTGGGGCGCAAAAGGCGCGGCCACTATGTTGGTTTCTGCGTCTTGATCCGCAAAAATCAGGGCGAACAACTGCTCCATCAGCAGCATGTGAGGTCCGCGCTCATTGAGATGAAGTTCTGTCCCTGTAGCTTTTACATTAAAGGGACGAGGGTGATACTTCTTAGCCGTCTGTTCATCTACTATCACCGGGTCTCCGTGCTCATCGCTTAGGTAGAGACGTTCTTTATACCAGGTTGGGATGATCGGTATCCTAGCAATATCAGCATGTTGTATCTGTCCACTTTTGATGAGTGCCGCAATGGCAAGGTACGGGATATTGGGACTGGAGAGGGTATAAATACCGAATGATTCTTCTATGAGAAGTTCACGAGCTTCCCAGAGAAGCTTCTGCTCTGCATCGTTTATTTCCAGACTCTCGGCATGTTCCAAGTACTCCAGGATGCGCGGAATATCGGTGCCATCGCCTCCTTGGAAGGTTGCTGCCAGGCATTCCATTAGTTCCCGATCCGTAGTAATAGGCGGTCGAGGCGCCAAGCACCCCTGCGGTTCACGATCCTTCGGGGTGATGTCCGGTACCGTGATACTCCCCGCTGCGTCCTGGTGCGTGGGTGTTTCTCGCACCGGATCATTGATGAGCTTCTGGGCCTTGTCTTGAAGGTCCAAGGGCATAGATTTGAAAGCATCCTGTACTGTCTGGCTTACTTGTTCAGTACATTCGGGGTGGACTTTAAGCAGTAGAGAAAGAAGCCGTATCTGAGCGCGCAGAATTTTCTTTTCGGTGCGCGTCAGCACTGTTGCTGAAACCTCAATGAACTCACGTGCTTGCGCGTCGGAAAGCTCGTAAACTGCCTGCTCCAGCAGATCTTGCGCCATGGCAATAGCTGGGCTATACGCCGTCCCCAGCACCGAAAGGTAGAGCGCAAAACGCTCCTTAATTTCTTGAGGTGTTGGCTGCAGAGCAGCGTGGGACCGATAAAAATGCCGCACGTGGTGGGCCGAGTAGTCGCGCAGGAGCCCTTTGAGCGTTTCATCCAAGAACCTGGGACGAATATCTGGAAAAGTTTCGCACATGACCTGAGCAAGAGCCGAAAATGACGACGAACTTCGATATTCCGGCTGCAAGGTGGGATCCCACCTAGACTGTGCGAGTACCCCTTCAGCTGTGAAAGCATCCCAAAATTCTCGTTCCAGCAGCACAGGATCGTGACGGAAGAACTGCTCTATATTCTGATACTCTTCCGCAGACTTTTCTCTCACGTGTGGGACGGCATTCATCATCATGCAAAGATACCCTGGCGATAAGCTCGTCAGCGAATGTTCACGTATAAGTTTATTGAGGTGTGTCCAGGAACGTATGGACCAATCGTCTGAACATTCTTCAACAAAATGCAGAACCCACTCATCGGATCGTTCTATTACCCCTTGAGTTAAGAATTCCCAGAGCTGCTCAGTAGCAGGCATAGGCGGCTCAGGAATAATATTAAAATTCTTATCTCGAAGAGGATGAAAAAGTTCACTTATGATCCTTACCGCACGCGGAGCCGAAGAGGTTAAAGCCCCTACTGCATATGCGGCCAAAGCTGCTTTCTCCCCTCGGGCTTTCGCAAGTTTCGTGGGCGATAGCGTCCTTGCCAACGACGCGCGTTCTTCCTCTGCCGCCCCGCTAATCACCGCGTGATAATCCTCAACGGTTGCGTCGTCACGTTTCATGAGCTCCCGCAGGCGGGCTCGACGCTCTCCAAGGCTCGTGTGCTGCGAATAGTTCTTCTCGTCCATCATTACCTGTTTGTATATTTGGGTGTGTACGGAAAATATGCTTCTTTACGGATGCAACCCGGTATCAGGCTAATTCAGTCCGCCGCGACGTTTAATGCTTACCGCCAGTACATGTTTACAGGGGCCTCGGGTGCCCCGGTATTTCACCCACCACGGGCAGGTACACCGGTATTCTTCGATTTTCTCGGCGGGGGTTACCGTGTAGAACGTGTCCCGCGACTGTACTCGATAGGTGCCGTCTCCGTCATCCCACACCGCACCGGAGTCAATAAGTTTCTGGGCACTCACCAGCCGCGGATGCATAGCCTGCAGGGCATCCGCCTGCACGGGCAGCGGCCGGTGGAAGTACTCCCCTGCCTGCACATCAAAACCGACCTGTCCGGAGGATGCCAGTAATGCGAGGGCGTCGCGTACTTGAGTCTCGTTCAGCCCGCTGCGTGTAGACATGACGGGCACCTCAATACGCGGCTCAAAGGAGAGAAGCACACTGAGCATATCCGCATTTTCAGCAACTGACGGATCGGAGAGCGCCTGCAACACAGAACCTTCCCCCGAGAATCCGCGTGATCTTTCGGGGCTCAACCCAATGCTCAGGCGCGCACCCGGCAAGTGGGCCACCCACACGCTCGCCACCGGGGCGTTACCTGAGATGACCGGTTCGCTGTATGCTTCCAGACGGGTCATGAATCGGATGAGCGGCTCAAGCACCCGCAGCCGCTCCGGTCCGGCCACGCACACCGACCCAACGGTGGCTCGGGTAGCCAGCCTCAGTGAACGCACCGCACGGGTTGCCCACATGACGCTTTTCGTGGCGGATCGGCGCGGCAGCCCCTGGATGAACATGCGGGCTGCTGCCGCATCCAGAGAATGAGTGGGCTTCATCAGGGATGAGAGCATCTGTGTTTCGGCGAACCCTTTGAGCCAGCGTACTGGCAGGGGTACTTTATCTTCCATCACTTCACCGTCTAGGGTGGTGGTCAGCAGCCCTTCATCACCCACATCCAGGTGGAGGGGCTCGCCAGCCCGGAGAGAAGCTAAAGCAGTGCGAAGCGGCGGATTCACGTCCACATTTGTCACGCCTACAGCGCTGTGGGTGGCATCTAGGGCAGAGGAGTCTACGTCAAGTCGGGCATAGACACCGCAGCAGGCGCTAAAGGATTCAAACCGGAGTCCCTCGCTGGTGCTGGTCACTACCGGGTCGGCAGCCCGCAAAATGGCGGCGACCATGCCGGGTGGAGTGTAGTAGCGGGTGCGGGCCACGCGCGCAACCACCAATAGCGACGCCGCAATTACATCAGGGCGCTCCATGAATCCTGAGAAGAAGTAAGGGTGTGCCGCCGCGCCTTCCGGTGTGCTGCCGCCGCTAGTTGCTAAAGCAAGTCCAAGACTGCCATCTTGTTCATGCAGTAAAGAAGGTTTTAGATATGTATAGGTTAGAGTCTGTGCCATGGCGATCCCTTCAGTGGTTGGATATGCTAGGTTTTCGCCTTATCACTACTATGCCTGAACCCCGAAAGTTTTGGCCTCTTTTCCGTCATCCTAGGGAAAATATTATCTGCTTGTCTTCTATATCAGACACTCGTCATGACTTGATCCTCCGTCATCTTATGCACCGACAATCTCCATAATTACTACAGTAGGACATGTAAGAAGCCCCAGCAGATGTACCTGCCGGGGCTTCTTGGAAATATATAAAGTCTATCTATATGACGAACTGTCCGTTAAAACGTAGTGCTAGACCGTAAAGCACCACGGCAATAACCCAAATAACGGTAACCGTAATAGTCAGACGGATTAGGTTCTTAGAAGCCATACCTGAAGAATTCAGTGAGCTGGTCATACCGCCACCAAACATATCGGACAAGCCACCACCCTGACCGCGGTTCAAGAGCACCAGAAGCACGGTGATAATGCTGGTAATCACGATGACTACCAAAAGCACATTCATAATGATGTCCACAGCGGGCCTTCCTAATAGGTAGATGATAAAGCCTGTCCCATGGCAGACCTTAATAACTATACGGTATAGAGACTCTGTGGTCATTCTCTAACACGTAATAACGCGTAGAGCGAAGGGCTAAATTACTGCCTAAACTGAGTGACACGCCGCTGATATTCGCTGGGGGTAAGCTGAAATGCATCCGGACGGTCTCGCAGTGCTCGCCCCGCATCAAGTGGATTTCCCTCAGTATCGTAGGCGTAAACATAACCGCCCTGAACAAGATAGTACGTAAATTGTTGGGCTACACCCCAGTAGTTGCCGCCTTCGGCATAGAATCCCAAGTCTACCCAATCGCGTAGTTTTACCTGAACGGGCACTTCTGGGGAACTTGTACGATGGTACAGCCAGTCCAGGAAACTATCACGTTTATTTTCAAAATACACGATCTGCGGAGTCTCAGCAGTAGGCGCAGAGACTCGTCGGCCTCGAATAATGAGGACCACTATGACCGCCAAAAGACCTGCAACGACAAGGGATATAATTGCAAACATAGTTAAAGTCTAACGGGTTGAGTTTCCGGGATGCAGGAACTTAGCTTATAGGGTAGCTACAGTTTGCTACTCCACAAATAAAAGACCTTCCCAGGAGTGATAACCGACACCTGGGAAGGTCTTTTATTTTACGATGCTAAAAATTTATGATTCTTTTTGAACCACTTTTGCTTCAGACTTTTCTTCTGATATCTGATCGTTTTCAGAGTCTTCAACCTCGTAAGGTTCATAAGATTTGAAGGGCTGTCCCTTTTCAGGATACCGTTTAGGCGAGATTGACAGACCCATCTGAACCTTCTCGTGATACACCTCAACTATTAGCGCCACCACGATTAACGCAATCACAACGGCGAAGGGTAACGCAATAATAATCAGCGTATTCCGCAGAGCGTCTAGCCCGCCAGCATACAGCAGCACGGTTGCAATACCCGCGACGATAACACCCCACACAACTTTCTTTCCGTTAGTGGGGATAAGACGCCCATCTTCAGAAAGCATTGAGAGCACATAAGTTGCTGAGTCTGCGGAGGTAATGAAGAAGGTAAAGATCAGGATGATTGCGATGATCGACATTAACATACCCAGCGGGTAGTGTTTGAACGTGCCGAACAGCAGTTGTTCATCCTCTAGTTTCGTCAGATTCTCTAGACCGTTCTGCTGTACCGTATTAGCCATCGTACCGAAAGTGGAGAACCAGATGAAGCTTAAGACGGTAGGTATCAGAAGTACTACAGTAATAAACTCACGTATTGAACGGCCTTTGGAGATGCGGGCGATGAAGAGGCCAACGAAGGGCGACCAAGAGATCCACCATGCCCAGTAGAAAATGGTCCAGGTATCAATCCAGGCGCGTTCGTCACCATTAAATGCGGCGGTTCGGAAACTCATCTCGAAAAAGTTCTGCATGTATAGACCGATGGATTCCGACATATTGTCAAAAATTTTGACGGTAGGGCCAACCGCAATAGCAATCGCCAGAAGTGCGATAGCCAGAATCATATTAAGATTTGAAAGGATTTTAATACCTTTACCCAGCCCCGAAAGAGCTGAGAGCACAAAGAGAGCAGTGGTTACTACGATAATAACAGTGCGTACCTCCATGCTATTAGGAATGGCATTATCAGTGAGGTAGCTCAGCCCACCATTAATCTGAATAGCACCGAAGCCAAGCGTGGTTGCCACACCAATAACGGTTGCCACCACAGTAACAATATCTATAATATATCCCAGCCAGCCATCGGTTTTTTTACCGAAAAGCGGCTTAAGTGTGACAGAAAGAAGATATTTCTCTTCCTTACGGAAACCGAAATATGCCAAAGCCATAGCCACAATACCGTACACAGCCCAGGCGTGTATACCCCAGTGGAAGAACGTAAATTGGAAGGAATCCGCCATTGCTTGCTGTGACTCCGGTGCAGCATGCGGAGTTTTGTTAGCAAAGTGTGAAAGCGGCTCGGCAGCACCATAGAAAACTAGACCGATACCCATACCAGCCGAGAAAAGCATGGCAATCCACGAACCAGTGGAATACTCGGGCTTTGAGTCAGGCTCTCCAAGCTTAATTTGCCCCATAGGGCTTAAAACAAAAAACCCGCAGACCAATACTATAAGAGTTACAAGCAGGAGGTAAAACCAACCGAAGTCAGTTCCGATCAGCGCCCTCCAGTTTTTAGAAACTGCCTCGTAACCCGGAACAAAACCCAGAGCCACTAATATTAATGAAATAATTAATGAACCAATAAAAACAGACGTATACTTGCGTGATTTCATATCTCACCCTCCTAAAACGCTTAGGCATAAGTGTAACAAATCTCGAAGACTCCACAAAACCACACATTTTAAACACACAAAAACCATTTGAATTATATTTAATTAAATTAAATTTAAATAAAGCACAGCTAACTGCATCAAAATAACTCAAAATCCTTAATCATTTTGTTATATTTTAGATATTATTATAATAATATTAGCCGTAGATCTATACCGAAAATCGCTAACTTTCCACATTTTTACAGAAAAATTTTAGGTACCGCCTATTGTGCTCCAAAGCTACGTTCTCTTACCCTGAGGCAACTTTACGAACATCTGGTAGTGTCATCAGAACCTCCATCGTTAGATCTTCTCCCGGAAATGTAGGGTCAATAACCTCGCGCCAGAACCTTAAATGCTCCTTATCCACCCGGTGCTCTGATTCTTCTACAGGTTGTGCTCCCTGCCCCTGTACGCTGTACCAGTACAAGTACATATGTCCATCACGAACCTCCGAAAAGATCGTTTCAACATACATTTTCTCGGGCGCTAAAGTCTGCTCAACGGCATCCATATTCTGGCGAAGAAAATGCATCCATTCTACAGCTCGCTCTTCTTGACCTTTTCGCACCCGAAATCTGGTGAGCTCAACCTGCATCAATATCAGCCTTTCTAAATATGGAATGAGAATATTTCTGTTCATGTTCGTAACATTACACAAAATGGTAGGCGCCTAGCGCACGAATACACGTATGCTAGACGCCTTTAATACGAATTGCTGCTTAGCTATGCGTCAAAACGCGCAATTGCTGCAAACTCTTCAGCCTGAAGGGAAGCGCCACCTACCAGCACACCATCCACATCTTCCTTCCCCATAATAGAGGGCGCCGAAGAAGACTTAACCGATCCGCCGTAGAGAATACGAACCTTCTGAGCAACGTCTGTGGAGTAGAGCTTTTCAAATTCAGCACGTATAGCCGCAGACATTTCCTGCGCATCATCGGCAGTTGCGACCTTACCAGTGCCAATTGCCCATACAGGTTCATACGCAACCACAAGAGTTTCTGCTTGCTTGGCGCTCAAGCCTACAATAGAACCGCGAAGCTGCTCAAGGGTAAAGTCCACATGAGTGCCAGTTT
The DNA here is from genome assembly GCF_001809415.1 of Rothia sp. HMSC058E10. Lineage (NCBI taxonomy): Bacteria > Bacillati > Actinomycetota > Actinomycetes > Micrococcales > Micrococcaceae > Rothia > Rothia sp. HMSC058E10. The sequence goes on from NZ_KV797619.1 coordinate 230,538, forward strand.
CACGAACTTCCAGGGCTTCACCAACGCACAGTACCGGGGTCAAATCATAGGTGTAAGCAGCCTGCACCTTAGCAGCGCATAGTTCATCACTTTCGTGATGGTAAGTGCGACGCTCAGAGTGTCCTACGAGAACGTATTTCGCACCAAGTTTCTGCAAAAACGCACCAGAGATCTCTCCGGTGTATGCACCGGATTCATGTACAGAAATATCCTGACCACCATATTCAATGCTCAGTTTGTCGCCTTCAACGAGGGTCTGTACGGAGCGAATATCGGTAAAGGGAGGGAATACCGCTACTTCAGTCTTTGTAAAATCAAAATTCGAATCATCAAGAGTCCATGCTAGCTTCTGGACCAGCGTAACGGCTTCAGCATGGTTAAGATTCATCTTCCAGTTACCGGCGATCAGCGGTTTGCGCGACATATTTTCGCTCCAATCCCCCGAAAAATCAGGGTATAGATTCGGAAATTTCTATCTTCCATTTTAATGGTTTGATCACTCAAAAACACTAAATGCTCTAGGTTTTATCTGGATTTTTAGGCTAGTCAGACCTACTCCGAAAAGCTACAGATCAAGTTTCCACGCGTTTGCCATTTGTTCTGTCTCCTGTATGAAGAATTCCCGAGTATTTTCCGACATGTTCTGCAATATTAGAGCATCAAGTTCTTCTTCATCGTAATCTTGAAACATTTCACGGTAGTCAGTGTACGCATAACGATGCGCCATCACGATCGCTTCATGAGCGCTGTGGGCGAGGCTCCAGGCCTGTAGGGTATTTCCATTCTCAGCCAATGCTTCCTCATAACATATACGCGCATGGGTATACATCGCATAGGTCGCTACCATAAGCGGAGCAAAATTTCCTAGAGCATAGATATCCCACTGAGTCAGCAGCATTGTGAGGTAGCGCCGGTACGGTTCAAGCAAACAGCCCAAAATCTCTGTAAAGGTCTGTTCAGGAACATCCGAATGCACAAGATCCAGAAGGTAGAGCACAGTATCAGCATCGTCAGCAAGAGAGTAATCTTCCAATGCTCTTATCGATATAGACTCTAATCTCGCGAGATATTCGAGTATATGAACGTACTGTTCATCGCCAGAAGTCTCCCGCAAAATTCTTACCACCTGACGAAAAGCAGTAACAAAATCCACATGCAGCAGTTGACTTTCCCGCGCACAGTCTGCATAGTTTTCAAGGGCAAGTACAAGATCTGAGGCACCCGATTCATACGCGAGTGCTAGATTATAGAGTCCCGTTTCAGGTTGTGACTTAGCCTTTTGGACAAGGTGCTGGGCGCGTACTATCGCTTCTTGGGCAACACGCTGTCCTGTCTTCAGAATGCTCTGGCGTTCTTCTACAGAAATAAGAAATGCGTCTGATGGAGCCATGACTACCGGGGAATCTATAACTGTTGGCATAATCTCTGGAATAATCTGCGCCGTATCTTGTGCACGTTCAGATAAGATACGTATCATCTCGTGTTTTTGTCCTGAGATATTAGTTGTAGTCCAGATATTATTCTGCAGACACCGGTAAGCAACTTTTACAATATCGTATGCAGCGTTATAACTCGGAAAATAATATTCGGCAAATTCTGGGTTTTGTGGGTTTATCTCCCACGCAGCGTTATAAGTGTAGTAGCTCAGGAGCGCTTGAGTAGTTTTTTGATGAAGCTCCGTCACGGTTTTCTCTAGATAACTAGGGAGCTCGTTTAGGTGATCTTCAAGGTCAGTTACTAGCGTCTGAATAATATCCCTAGATTTTTGTGCTTGCAGCATGGTGATAGCCAGTTTGTGGTCCCGATCAGCTGCTGAGTTTTCCCAAAAATCTGACAAATTATCGGCAGAGGCACCATACAAATAATCCGGATGTTCTGAAGCTGATGCGACTTTAGCTTCGCCCATCTTCCGAGGCTCTTTCAGATTCTGAGCGGATGCCTGTCTTTCTTGCCGCACTTCACGTTCATAGTCTGCGACTGTTGTAGCTTCGCGGGAACCAAAGTATTTAGAGAAAAATCCCATGGAATGCATCCTTGCGATGTGGGTTATGGCTATCTATCTATGAGCATATAGGAACGCACCCGGCACGTCTTTGAGGTTGAGAGCCGGGTGCGTTTTCCTAGGGAAAGCGCAATAAAAGTTATGCCCCTAGAGCGTCCAGACCGGGCAGGGTCTTACCCTCAATGTATTCGAGCGATGCACCGCCACCCGTAGAGATGTGCCCGAACTGTTCGTCAGCAAAGCCAAGGTTGCGTACAGCCGACGCAGAGTCACCACCACCAATGATGGAGAATGCATCAGACTCAACAATTGCTTCTGCAACGGCCTTCGTACCACCGGCAAAGGGAGCAATTTCAAAGACGCCCACCGGACCATTCCAGAAAATAGTCTTCGCATTCTTAATCTTCTCTGCGAAGAGTTCACGAGTTTTCGGTCCAATATCTAGACCTTCTGCTTCGGTGCCGAGTTTACCGCCGGTGAGATCCTCGACGGGTCGAATTTCAGTGTTAGCCTCTGCTGAGAAGTCATCAGCCCAGACAACATCAACAGCGGTCACGATTTCAGTTCCCTTCTTGGGAGCTTCTTCTAGGTAACGCTTTACAGTCTCAACTTGGTCTTTTTCAAGCAGGGAATTACCGACTTCGTAACCCTGCGCATAGGCGAAGGTATATCCCATGCCACCACCAATAAGAATGGAATCTGCCTTGCCAATCAAGTTGTCGATCACGGCAAGTTTATCAGAGACCTTCGCACCGCCCATGACGACGACGAAGGGACGCTCGGGATTATTAAGAGCCTTTGAGAGAACATCGACTTCCTTCTTAACAAGGTCGCCAAGGTACGCGGGCAGACGCTTCGCTACATCGTAAACTGACGCATGCTTGCGGTGAACAGCGCCGAATGCGTCATCCACATATGCGCCATTTTTACCGGTGAGAGCAACGAGCTCGTCTGCAAATGCACCACGCTCTGCATCGTCCTTAGAAGTCTCCCGAGCATCGTAACGCACGTTCTCAAGAACAAGGACTTCACCGTCTTTGAGGTCCGCAGCCTTCGCCTTTGCGTCCTCACCCACAAGATCTGCCGCTACCTTTACAGGTACGGATGCAAGCTCGGCAAGGCGCGCAGCCGCAGGGGCAATCGAATACTGGGGATCTACCTGACCCTTGGGGCGCCCAAGATGTGCGGTTACAATAACGCGAGCACCAGCTTTAGCCAATTTTTCAATAACAGGCAGGGATGCACGCACACGACCGTCATCGGTTACCACGCCGTCTTTTAGGGGAACGTTAAGATCGGAACGAACCAGCACGTAACGTCCCGTTACACCTTCATCAAGCAGCTCTGCAAGTGCCTTAGCCATGGGAAATTCCTCCTACATTAGTGGGGATGTGTGTATTTTCAATAATACAGAATTCTGGTGGTCACATAGCCGTAAGTCTGCTGAAATGACCATTTTTAGCCTAGTTCGGCGCGGATGGTGGTTTAGGCAAATTCTACCGATATCCCAGACATACACGCCTTGTTCTTTACTTCGTGGTACAAGAAAACCCCAACTCTACGGTAAAAACATGCTGTAGAATTGGGGTTCTCCTCGTCAGCTCGTAAAGTAGCTATCCTTGCGCAGATAGGCTTAGAGAGAAGCCACGACCTTGTTGGTAAACATTACCAAGCGGGATACATAACCATACTCATTGTCGTACCAAGCGATAACCTTCACTTGGTCGCCGATAACCTTGGTTAGCGGCGCATCGAAGATAGTGGAGATTCCTTCGCCCTCAATGTCCTTCGAGACGATGGGATCCTCGCTGTACTTGATGATGCCCTTCATCGGACCCTCGGCTGCAGCCTTCAGAGCCGCATTAACTTCTTCCTTAGTAACCTCGCGGGATGCGGTGAAGGTAAGGTCAGTAATGGAGCCGGTAATGGTAGGAACGCGAACTGCGAAACCGTCCAGTTTACCCTTGAGCTCGGGAAGCACGAGGCCAACTGCTGCTGCCGCACCGGTGGAGGTGGGAACCATGTTGACAGCTGCTGCACGTGCACGGCGCAGGTCGGAGTGAGGAGCATCCTGCAGACGCTGGTCAGCAGTGTATGCGTGGATAGTAGTCATCAAGCCCTTTTCAATACCAAAGGAATCGTTGAGAACCTTTGCCAAAGGAGCCAGGCAGTTGGTGGTGCAGGATGCGTTGGAGACAATGTGGTGGTTCTGCGGATCGTACTGCTCGTCGTTCACGCCCATCACGAAGGTACCGTCAATATTCTTACCGGGTGCAGAAATAATAACCTTCTTAGCGCCGGCATCAATGTGCGCCTGTGCTTTTGAACCTTCGGTGAAGAAACCGGTGGACTCAAGCACAACATCTACGCCGAGGTCCTTCCAAGGAAGATCTGCGGGATTGCGCTCAGCAAGGATCTTAATTTCCTTGCCGTCGACAACCAGTACATCATCCTTGACCTCTACGTCGACCCCCAGGCGACCCATAATGGAGTCATACTTAAGTAAGTTGGCAAGAGTCTTCGGGTCGGTAAGATCGTTGATTGCTACGATCTCAAAGCCCTCAGCCTCAGCGCGCGCGGCGCGGAAGAAAGTGCGGCCGATGCGACCAAAACCGTTGATAGCTACGCGTACAGTCACTGGAGTATCTCCTTGTCAGTGCATTGAGTTTGACGGACTAGAGCCATTGTTCATGGGTCTCATGCAAGAGTCTCTAGAGTCTTTCGTCTCACGCTGGTTGCGTGTCCGCCGGTGTTGTTATAATCGTACCTTAGTTTATGTGCGTTTGGGTGTGTTTTTATCGGGTATTTTTGTGATTTACATTACGAAATTGACCAAAAACCCTTTGTTTTCTGTTGTTTTACGTTGAATTCAGTGGCTCTGTATGTTGGGATATGGTTGTAGCTACTCAAACGCAACTGATGTCAAACTAAGACAAAATATACTAAAGACTTTATAGTTAGATCCTTCTCTTCTATGAAAAGAGCGCACGACCCCACGCGCCACCGCATCACAGTAGTATTAGCTTGCCTATAAAAATTTTTTGCGCAACAGAAGGGCGGGTTATCTGTAGAGAGTCCAGATAACCCTCCCTTGACACGACAATTACTTATGAAGACTTCGGGAGTTCAGTTCCAGGAATCCCCAGTTCTTTTGCACGTTTATCGGCCATGACTAGCAAACGACGAATACGTCCAGCGATCGCATCCTTCGTCAGAGGAGGATCTGCCATACGTCCCAGCTCGTCCAAAGAGGCTTGCTTATTCATGGCACGCAGCTCGCCCGCATAACGCAGATGATCTGGAACATCGTCTCCTAGGATCTCCAAAGCACGTTCTACACGGGCACCCGCAGCCACAGCTGCCTGAGCAGAACGACGCAGATTTGCATCATCAAAGTTTGCCAGACGGTTCGCGGTCGCCCGAACTTCCTTACGGGTACGCTGCTCGCGCCACGCTTTGAGGGCGTCCTGAGCCCCCATACGCTCCAAAAGCCGGGCTATAGTCTCGCCATCGCGGACCACAACACGATCCACTCCGCGAACCTCACGCGCTTTAGCAATAATTTCCAAACGCCGGGCCGCTCCCACAAGAGCAAGCGCTGCTTCCGGCCCTGGGCATGTAAATTCGATTGCTGATGAGCGACCAGGCTCTGTGAGCGATCCATGTGCCAAAAAAGCACCACGCATGACCGCTTCGGCGTCCTGAATGGAGCCATTGACAACAGCAGGCGGCAGCCCCCGCACCGGGCGCCCTCGCAAATCTAAAAGACCGGTTTGTCGAGCAAGTGCTTCTCCCCCGGCATCAACACGCACTATATAACGCCCGCCGCGGCGCAAACCGCCACCGCTGACGCTCGTTATCTCAGCCTCATGCCCGTATATTTCAGCAATAGTCTGCTGCATGCGTAACGCGGTCTGTTCGGAATCAACTTCTGCCTCAACAACAATCCGCCCAGAAACGATGTGCAAACCACCAGTAAAGCGCAGAATAGTCGAGATCTCCGCCTTACGTACTGATGCTTTGCTCGTTTCGTATCTGGCCAGCTCATCCTTAACGAGCGCGGTAAGAGCCATTGTTGTTCCTTCCCACCGTGAGGTTCGTATGATGTGATGTGCTGATAATGCACTCAGCTATGCTACATGCTCTATTTAGAGAAACGGTGTATCTTGAGGTGGCAGAAATAGAAAATAAATTCCACGCTTCTTACCTCTAAAACTTGAACGAAAATAGTTCGTGATACGCCGCTGCAAGTTTCAGAGGATTATGTACATTGTTTTCAGCTGATGCTCGTACGGGTGCCCACATCACACGCGCTCCCATGGATTCTGATTCTCGTTCCAGTTCGCTACGTACAGACTTGGGTGTTTCGTCATCAGCAATGACCGCGTCCAATCGAAGATTCGGGGCGTATCGTTTCAAGAGTGCTAAATGTGCGGCTGGGGTGAATCCAGCGGTTTCTTCGTCATCCGAAAGATTCATAACCACACAGCGCATAGCTTCTGTACGGCAGATAGCATCGCGCTGTGCTTCTAACAGCAAGTGCGGCAAAACGGAGGTGCGCCACGACCCTGGGCCTAATATTACCCAATCGGATTCCTCAATAGCGGTTAGCGCTTCCGGACATGGGCGCGCGTCTTTGGGAGTAAGCCCAATATCGTGCACTTGCTTTTCTTTTGAGAGGTTAACCTGCCCGCTAATACGCACCCGTTCGATGCCACCGCCAGCATGTTCCCGTAGCACCGTACCATAAATCACCATAGGATCCAATGCCATAGGAAGCACCCGACCACGGGCGTTGAGCAGAGCTCCCGCCCAGTCAAGCCCAGCAACGGGGTCTTCAAGAAGCTGCCAGAGCGTCGTAATAAGCAGGTTTCCAAGGGCGTGATATTCAAGAGGAAACTCGTCAGTATACCCCTCGGGCGCGCTAAAACGATGCTGCATAACGTCTCGCCACGTTCGCCCCCAATCGGTATCATCGCAAAGGGCCGAGAGAGCCATACGCAGATCTCCTGGAGGAAGTACGCCCATCTCTTTACGCAAGCGGCCCGATGAGCCCCCGTCATCGGCAACCGTTACTATAGCCGTTAGATCTGTTGTGACATGCCGAAGCGCGGACAGCGAACCGTAAAGTCCATGCCCACCCCCCAAAGCTGTTACTTTGGTAACGCGGTGAGTACTTTTAAGAAGCCGTAAAGCCTGAGTTGGTAACGCGGGTAGCTTCGGGATTCCCTGGGTATCAGAGCCGACAGGCAGGTCAGGTGAATGACCGATGCGTGCCATTACTCACGCCCCTTATCACGATGCAACACGTGCACATTAACTTCGGGAAATGCGCTCAGGCGCCGAGCAATTTCTTCCGTGACAGCGACCGAGCGATGCTTCCCACCGGTGCATCCTATAGCAATGGTGGCGTAGTATTTTCCTTCGCGACGGTACCCTTCCAGAACCGGACGCAGAGCTTCCAGGTAGTTGCTGATAAATTCCTCAGTCCCAGAGTTACTGAGCACGTAGTCACGTACTGGGGCATCCTGTCCGGTGAGCGGACGCAATTCAGGAATCCAGTGCGGGTTTGGAATAAAGCGCATATCTGCCATGAAGTTCGCATCTGTGGGTGATCCGTATTTGAATCCAAAGCTCATGACAGTAAGGTTGAGTTTTTTATCCGGTCCGTCAGCAAACATCTCGCGTACTGTGCGTGCAAGCTCATGCACATTCATGCCCGTGGTATCAATCGTGCGATCAGAGGCGAGTCGAAGCCCCTCGAAGAGGGAACGTTCGGCACGTATACCGTCAAGTACGCGACCTTCTCCTTGAAGCGGATGGGGGCGACGCTGTGCCTCATAGCGAGCCACGATAGTTTCATCTTTGGCGTCTAGAAAAAGCATCGAGAAATCAACGTCGGATTTGCGAAGAGTTTCAATAGCCGCTGGTAAGTCGTCGAAAACCGCGCGGGCTCGTACGTCAATCCCCAGTGCAACTTTCGGAACTTTGGCACCATCCTGCGTAACGAGTTCCGCGATCGATTCCAGCATTTGTGGCGGAATATTATCAATCACATACCAGCCCTCATCCTCAAGGACATTAGCAACAGTGCTACGACCTGCGCCTGAAATACCGGTAATTACCAATATCTGGGGTTTTTGCGATTTATTTAGCAATTCGCCACTCATTATGTAGTTTCTCCTTTGATACGAATTGTCTCTAGTTCTCCATCATACTAGACAACCCCTTATGGCGGACGGCTATCTGTGCATAAATACCCGGGGTGCTACTTCAGGCAGTTTCCTTTTGGTTGAGGTGGTCATGCACTTTTTGTGCGAGCGCAGGCCCCACGCCTGAAACCTGTTGGAGTTCTTTAATCGAGGCATTCCGTACTTTAGCAACCGACCCAAAATGTTTAATAAGCGCTGCACGCTTGACACTGCCTAATCCGGGCACAGAGTCCAAAGCAGAAGCCACCATAGCTTTACCTCGTTTTGCGCGGTGGAACGTAATAGCAAAACGGTGTGCCTCATCGCGAATACGCTGCACAAGGTATAGCGCTTCAGAGGTACGGGGCAGAATCACTGGGAAATCATCGTCGGGTAACCACAGCTCTTCGAGGCGCTTTGCGATACCTACCACGTAGATATCCTCAATACCGAGGTCACTCAAGGCGGACTGAGCGGCTGCAACTTGAGGTGGGCCGCCATCAACTAAGACCAGATTCGGCGGATACGCAAATTTAGCTGGTTCTTGTACCGGCTCATCAGCCGTAACTTCTCCCGAGGACAAAGGTGTTTCCGCACGTTGCTGCTGCTCGGTGAGATAACGTTTAAATCGCCTGGTGATGACGTCATACATGCTGGCGGTGTCGTCGCGAGCAGCATCCCCTGTGATCGAGAATTTACGGTAGGCACTTTTGGTGGGCATGCCGTCTTCAAAGACCACCATAGAGGCCACCACATTAGTACCTTGCACATGGGAAATATCGTAGCATTCGATGCGCATAAGCGGATCCGGAAGCTCTAAGGCTTCTTGGAGTTCCACGAGCGACGCTGAACGGGTGGTAATATCCCCAGCACGACGGCTCTTGTGCAGGGTCAGGGAATGTTGGGCGTTCTCGGCGACCGTTTTCATCAGTGCCGCTTTATCGCCGCGCTGCGGTACCGCAATATCGACTTTGGCACCACGCACACCTGAGAGCCATTCCTGAAGCTGCTGGGTATTCTCCGGCATAGTAGGAACTAAAACCTGTCGAGGGATCTCATGTTGTGTAGCGTCTAACCCGGAATCTTCGTCGAAAGCTGCAGCGCTAGCAATATTTGCCGCCATTTCACCATAAACCTGAACGAGAAGCTGCTCTATCAGCTCGGTTTCGCCACCATCGTTAACCTTCTCAACAATCCAGCCACGTTGTCCGCGGATACGCCCACCGCGCACGAAGAACACCTGTACCGATGCCTCTAGCTCGTCCTGAGCAAAGGCGAAAAGATCAGCATCAACAGAGTCCGATAAAACCACGGCGTTACGTTCAAATGCCTTTGTTAACGCGGTAATATCGTCACGTAATACAGCTGCACGTTCGAAGTCCATATCGGCTGCAGCTTTTTTCATACGTCGGGTAAGCTGGGTAATAAATTTTTCGGCACCCCCTGCCATAAAACGGCATAGCCCATCCGCTAGTTCACGGTGTTCTTCGGGGCTCACACGCCCTACACACGGTGCTGCGCATTTATCGATATACCCTAAAAGACACGGGCGTCCCGAAGCCTCGGCACGTTTAAAGACTCCCGCCGAGCAGGTACGCACCGGGAATACGCGTAGAAGCGCATCCAAAGTTTCGCGAATAGCCCATACCTGTGAGTAAGGACCAAAGTACCGCACACCTTTTTTACGATCACCGCGCATGACCTGCGCTCGCGGGAATTTATCACGCATTGTGACTGCAAGGTAGGGATAAGATTTATCGTCGCGGAACGCTATGTTAAAGCGTGGTTTGTATTCCTTGATCCAGGTATATTCAAGCTGCAGAGATTCAAGTTCACTGCCGACTACCGTCCACTCCACACTGGCGGCAGTATGCACCATAGCGTAGGTTTTCGGGCTCAGACGTTCTGGGGCTACAAAGTAGCTGTTCAGTCGGTTGCGCAGGTTTTTCGCTTTACCTACGTATATAACTCTGCCGTGGGGATCACGAAAACGGTATACACCGGGATGCGTTGGAATATCGCCGGAGGCTGGGCGATAGCTTTGGGGGTCTGCCACGAACGCTCCTCACGGTGTAGTACTGAAAAATAACCACGCATCCATAATCAGGATGCGCGGTTAAGTGTACTCGTTTTTAGACTGGCAGGCGCTACCCTGCGTCACGCTCGGCGGAGGGCGAAACGTTGTATTCGTTCTTCCGGGCTTGACCCGAGAGCTGAGCGATAGCATCCATGATGTGGTCGGTGGTCTGGCGGCGTTGTTTACCGGTCATTTTCTCGCCGGTCTTCTCAAAATGCATGGGTTCCCCCACGCGGATGGTAAACCGGTGAGGGTAAATCATATTTGAGCCGGGCTTCTGCAGACGTTCGGTTCCGATAAGACCCACAGGAACTACTGGTGCTCCAGTCATATGGGCTAGCCAGGCTACACCAATTTTGCCGCGGTATAAAAACCCGTCACGAGATCGTGTACCTTCAGGGTAGATACCGAAGACTTTACCCTCTTCAAGTTTTTCAAGAGCTAGATCGAGTGCTTTAAGGGATTCCGAACGGTCGGAGCGGTTCACGGGGATAATGTCTACGGCCTCAAAAAAAGCCTTCATGGCTTTGCCTCGAATACCCGGTGTATTTACGTACTCTGCCTTCGCGAGGAATGCTACTCGGCGGGGCATCATAGCGGAGATAATAATAGAGTCGAGGAAGGATAGATGGTTAGATGCCACAATTACGGGCCCCTTCTTTGGGAAATGCTCAAGCCCGGTCACCCGTGCCCTGAATACAGTGCGCAGTAGCCCCGTTACTACTTTTTGCCCTGCCTTGTACGCCAGCATGTCCGGACTCCTTATAGTTCTGGTGGTTTTCTCCGTTCTTTATTATTCCATACGGATTTTATAGGCTTGACGCTTGTAGTAACTTTCTCGGGATCAGCAAAGATATTATGAAAACCTATGGAGTGTTTTCTTTACTTTCTTATTATTTCAAGCAGATGCATATTCTTACGGTACCCCACCAGAATTAGAGCACAAAACCCTTGCTTATTTCTTAGATAAGGCTCACCTAAATACACAGCTAATATATCAAATTATATCAAACGATACACAATATGAGAACTATTCTTACTTTGCCTGTGTAATTTCTTTCATAATGATGACACCGTGTCTGTAAACTTTCTAAATTCGTATTCGTAATGCAAGAATAAAACTAAGTGCCTCTGTGAGCTTCCTAATTATGGGAGATGCTTACCGCGAGCACTAACAAAAATCAATCCACGCACACTGGAGACACATCAAAATGGCTAAGAAAACCGTAACGCGCGGGGAGATCGCCAAGATCACCCGCCGCACGGATGCAGTCGGTGCCTACGCTGGAAAAGGCTGGGTACAGGCTGTAGCGTTTGTGATGCTCTTGGGCTTTACCATCATGGCCGTCTTGGCGATGCGCACCTACGCGCTCTCTATGCCGCTCCCAGATAAGATCGTCGGCAATGACGGTAAAGTTATCGCAACTGCTGAGCAGATTCAGCATGGTCAGGAGCTCTATCAGAGCCGCGGTTTGCAGCAGTACGGCTCCGTTCTGGGTCACGGTGCGTACATCGGTCCGGATTTCACCGCAGAGTACCTGCGCAAGACCACCGATGCCGCCGTTGATAAATACCGCTCAGAAGGCAAGCAAGAACCGCGCGAAATCGTTAAAAACGAGTGGCGTCACGAGAATAAATACGACGAATCCAGCAAAACCCTTACCTGGACCGAAGGACAGACCAAGGGTTTCAGCTTGATGACAGACCACTACAAGGACACCCTTACCCGTGGTGATACTTCCTTAGGTCTTTTCCCTAACGCTATTAAGAGCGACGAAGAACTGCACGATTTGACGGCATTCTTTGGGTGGACGGCATGGGCGTCGGCCGCCGAGCGTCCTAACCAGGATTACACCTACACCAATAACTGGCCCGCAGAACCAAACGTTGATAATAAACCTACTGCAGACCTCATGGTTTGGTCGGCTCTATCGCTCATCGCCCTCATTGGCGGTACCGGCTTGTTGTTTGCCATATATGGTCGTTGGTCGCGCACCATCGGTTGGCATGGCGAAGAAGCCCCAGTCCTTGACTTCCGCCAGCCGGATGAAGTTAAGCTCACCCCCTCCCAGAAGGCAGCTGGACTCTTCTTCATCACGATTATTGTTCTATTCCTCCTGCAAGCCTTGGTGGGCGCTCTCACCGAGCACTATCGCGTTGAAATAGACGGGTTCTTCGGTATCAATATGGGTGAGCTACTGCCCTACACCGTGTCTCGAACGTGGCACGTACAGCTCTCCCTCTTCTGGACGGCTGCAGCGTTCCTAGCTGGTGGTATCTTCATTGCCCCGCTTATTACCCGCAAAGAGCCGAAGAAGCAAGGTCTACTCACCGTCGTCCTCTTCGTGGCCGTGGTTATTGTGGTGCTCGGTTCGCTTCTCAACGAATGGTTCTCGCAAAAGGGCTGGATACCCGAGAACACTATCTTTGCGCAGCAGTGGGAGTACCTTGATCTGCCGCGTTTCTTCCAGATTCTGCTCACCGCTGGTATGTTCATCTGGATTGTCATTGTTTGGCGTACCCTTAGCTCACGCCTCAAGAGCGGGAAGAAAACCTCCATGCCTTGGTTGTTCCTCTTCTCAGGTCTAGCAATTCCGATGTTCTACGCCGTAGGTATGCTCGCTGGTCAGCGCACCCATTTCTCAGTCGCCGAGTTCTGGCGCTTCTGGGTGGTACACCTGTGGGTTGAAGACTTCCTCGAACTCTTCACCACTGTGATGGTCGCCTACGTCTTCGTACTCTTGGGTGTGGTGCGCGAGCGCATCGCTATCTCCATTATCATGATGGATGCAGTGCTCTACTCCGCCGGTGGTGTGGTTGGTACTATGCACCACACCTACTTCGCTGGTACTCCTTCGGAACAGATGGCATTCGGTGCGTTCTTCTCGGCAGCAGAGGTTATTCCGTTGACCTTCCTGACTGTTGAGGCGTGGGGCTTCATGCAGTTGGGGGCTCGCCAGTACTCCAATCGCACCAAGCCGTTCCCGCATCGTTGGGCTGTGATGTTCCTTATTGCTGTAGGCTTCTGGAACTTCTTGGGTGCAGGTGTCTTCGGATTCCTGATCAACCTGCCGGTTGTTTCGTACTACGAAATCGGCACCGCACTCACCGCAAACCACGCGCACGGCTCTATGATGGGTGTGTACGGTATGTTGGCACTGGCCTTCGCGGTGTTTGCGTTGCGTTACCTGATTCCTGAGAATAAATGGCCTGAGAAGGGGCTAAAGTTCTCATTCTGGGCCTTGAACATCGGGCTGATCTGGATGGTCTTCATTTCGCTTCTGCCGCTGGGTGTCGCTCAGTTGTATAAGTCCGTGGGTGAAGGCTACTACGAGGCCCGTTCCTTCGCGTTTATTCACGATGGTTCAACTGTGATTATGGATTGGCTGCGCTTACCGGGCGACGTGATCTTCTTGGCTGGTATCATCCCGCTGATCAAACTCGCATGGTTGGGTATAACTTCGTACTTCTCACAGAAGAACAAAGAAACTGTTCTGGAGCTCCCCGAGCCGCCGCTATACGAGTTGGTGGATGACGAGCGTATTGCCGAGTTTGCGGGTGCTAAGGCTGCTGACGAGCTTCCCGAACAGACCAGTCCGTACCGTAGCGATCGTCGAGGCTGACTATCATGCCTGAGCAAATTGCCGGAGTATCCCTGATGGTGTGGCTATCCAGCGTTTATGCGCTGGGGCTAGTCGCCGTCGGGTGGGGCTTCGATATTCTTGCTAAGCGCACAAGCCAACGTTTCGTGGCATCCCGGACTTTCGGGTTCACCTACCACGAGAGTAACGATGCGTGGCTCTGCCCCGAGGATCAGTGGCTATGGCCGGTAGCGTTTGATACGGATAATCGTGTGATGCGCTACCGCGCCAAGCCGAGCGTGTGCAATACCTGTCCTATTAAGGACACTTGCACCGTCTCGTCTAATGGGCGTGAACTTACGCGTGAAGTTGATGAGTGGCCTTACTCGGAGTCGGGTAAGTTCCATCGCGGTCTTGCCGTGACGGTTGCGCTTTTCGGTCCTATTATCGTGGGTGCTACGGCTCTGGCCTGGCATGCTCCCTTGGAGCTGCTGGTGGAAGCCGCCGTTATTGTGGCTTGCTTGTCACTCACCTATCCCCTAGCCATCAAGCTCATCAAATCGCCTGAGAACTTTGTGGCAGATCCTAAACATATTCCTGGGTCTACTGCGGATGAATCGGTGGCGGTTAAGATGGATAGGTTTGCCGCTAAGTGGGGCGGTATTGGCAATGAGCGTAAGCGCCGCACCGACGATGCTCGTAAGCAGATAATCTCTACTGCAACTTTGCCTGTGCGTTCTTCGCAGATTGATCCTGATCGTCCGGCGTGGAGCGGCGAGGGGACTTCTACCCCACGTCTGCATAAAACTACCGCAGAGGTTATTCAGGAGCAGAATCTCGAAGAAGTCTCTCGTTAGTGTGAGGATGCGCGCCCCGGTTTCTAAGGTACCGTCGTTGATGAATTGGTAACCTAGAGATCGGGGTGCGTATTGTCACCGCATCTAGATTTTTTCTCAGCACGCATCTACACAGGTCATTCCCACTGACCGTTACCAACGTATCTTTAGAGGACATGATGGATTCTCTTACCATTCTTTCGATTGTTATTCCGATTCTTGTAATCGTCGCTTTTCTGATTATTCGTACCCTTCGGGTCATCCCTGAATATCAGCGCGGTATTTCTTTCCGCTTCGGTCATCTACGTTCCGAGCTGAAACCTGGCATTAACCTGGTGGTTCCGCTCATCGATTCTCTGCAGCGCGTGGACATGCGTGTGATTACGCTGACCATTCCCCCGCAGGAAGTTATCACAAAAGATAACGTTCCTGCGCGCGTGAACGCGGTAGTACTTTTCCGTGTGATTAGTGCAAAAGACGCCGTACTTGAGGTCGAAAACTACCCGATCGCTACTTCTCAGATCGCTCAGACTACACTACGTTCACTGCTGGGGCGTGTGGATCTTGATACTTTGCTGGCGCATCGTGATGATTTGAATGCGGATTTGCAGAGCATTATTGATTCACGCACCCGCCCGTGGGGTATTAAAGTCGAGCTGGTTGAGATCAAGGATATTGAGATTCCTGAGGCCATGCAGCGCGCAATGGCTCGTGAGGCTGAGGCTGAGCGTGAACGCCGCGCCAAGATCATTTCGGCACGTGGTGAGCTTGAGGCTTCATCTCAACTTAAGGAGGCTTCTGACATTCTCAGTGATTCACCAGCTTCGTTACAGTTGCGGTATTTGCAGACTCTCTTGGAGTTGGGCGCTGATCAGAATTCGACGGTTGTTTTCCCGCTTCCGCTGGATATTGTGGGACCGCTTATGGGGGCTTTGAAGGGTGCTTCTCACGAAGAAAAGTAACAGCAGCCTTCGATAAATATCACAGAATTATCCGGAACAGTTCTTTCCTACAGACTCGGGGAATATAGCTTGTTCCGGATATTTCTTTAACCTATTCACCTCAGGGCGTAGAAATCGTGAAAATAAGCAAGGAACCTAGCAGCTCTACTTGAGGGTCGATATATTGGATTCCTAACTTTCCTGTTTATCGCACACAGATTGGATTTATCATGTCAAAGATTCTTGTTATTTCAGGTCACCCGAACCTGCCAGAGTCCACCGCAAATAAGACGGTTCTTGATGCCGTAAAAAACCATTTTGGCGATGCGATAAACATGCGTGAACTCGACAAACTGTACGTGAATGGTAAATTCGATGTCTCAGCCGAGCAGAAGGCACTCGCGGAAGCAGATATCGTGGTGCTTCAGTTCCCTGTGTACTGGTATTCGGTGCCGGGCTTGCTGAAACAGTGGATTGATGACGTTTTCGAGTACGGCTTCGTATACGGTTCGCAAGGCACGGCGCTGCGCGGTAAGAAGCTCTTGATTTCTGCGACTGCGGGAGCTCCCGAGAATATGTACCGTGATGCTTTGCCGTATGAGCTCACAACCACATACGCCGATTTTGGGAATACTGCCGCTTTCACGGGTATGGAGTTAGAAGAACCTATTTTCAGCTATGGCGCATCAAGCGATCCGGGGAATACCGCAGCGGTACGGGCTATTGGTGAGAATCATGGCACCAAGCTCATCGCTAGGTTAGAATCCTTGCGGGCTTAGTATATTGCGGTTGCTATTTTCTTTTTCGGCTCCATCGCATTAGGTATTTATCATGCATTTTATGGGTAATGTTGTGCATCGTACACCTTCTGGAAAACTAAAAGCTTGTTAGCAGTATGTATTAGATTCGGCATAATGTTCACAGGCAGACATAGAGAATAGCGTGCTAATATACGAAGGTGGCAAACTTGAGCTTATACTTGAATCAGCACTCACAAGCTCATGATTCTGATGTTTACTAGATTGGATGACTATGTCTAATATCCTGATTATTTCGGGGCACCCTGACCTTACGACTTCTAACGCTAACAAGGCTATTCTTGATGCCGTGCGGGCACGGTTCGGCGATAACGTCAAGATTCGTGAGCTCGACAAGCTGCGTGTAAACGGTAAGTTTGACGTACCTGCTGAGCAGAAGGCACTTGTGGAAGCAGACGTCATCGTTCTGCAGTTCCCGGTGATGTGGTATTCAATTTCTTCTCTGCTGAAGCAGTGGATTGACGACGTTTTCGAGTACGGCTTCGCGTATGGAGAAAACGGCACCGCTTTGCAGGGTAAGAAGCTTCTGATCTCTGCAACCGCTGGCGCTATTGAAGATGTCTACCGCACCATGCTGCCACGCGACGTATCTGCCACGTTGACCGAGTTTGAGAACACTGCAGCGTTTACCGGTATGCCTCTTGAGGAGCCACTATACAGCTACGGCACCACTGGCGACCCCGATAACCCCGCTGTTGCTCGCGCCATCGGTGAGGATCACGGCAAGCGTCTCATTGAGCGTCTGGAGGCTCTGGGGGCATAGTCCCTTCTACGTGCTAAAAAGGCTCTTTATCCGAATCAAGCGGTGAAAAATACGCTTTATATGGATAAAGAGCCTTTTTTACTTTTTCGCGTGGGGCCGGACGGTGTGAGTTTACCGCAACGCTCTATGAGCCTGGTCGAAAAAGTCACGTTCATATAGGCATGCGCTCATATATGCCTGCGCGGCGGCAACACGCTGACTGGGGGAAGCCTGCTCAAATGCTTCCTCAACAACCGCCACGCAGCGGCGCACATCTGCAGCAAACTCTTCGCTGCCATACACCGAAATCCAGGCATTGTACGGATGTTCCTCGTGGGTTTTCTCCAAGAGCCGGTAACCGATCTCAAGGTACAGCCAGTAGCATGGAAGCGCCGCAGCTGCGCCCACCACATAATCCTCGCCAGCAGCAGTAGCACGTAAAAAGTTCGTGTACCCCATTGTCACTGCCGAAGGTGCACCACGCCGAATACCCCCCTGCTCCGCAGGAATAGCGGGATGCGCCGCCAACCATTCATCGTGCAAAAGCGATTCCTCAACAATTGCCGCCTGGGCACCCGCAGCCCAATGCACCTGACCTTGCGGTGAGGTGGCACGTGCCGAAAGAGTAGCTAAGGCGCGAGAATACTGGGCAAGGTACTGCGCATCTTGGTCTAAATAGAAGCCGAATAAATCCTCGTCAAGCGTGCCGTCGCCCAGCCCGCGAATAAAGGGCAAATCGAGAATGTCACACCAAATATCACCGGTAGCTTGCCACAGGGCGGCAGTCCACGGACCCGCCGGGGCTACCTTCGACTCTGGGGATTTCCGCTGCGCAGGTTTCACCAAATTCTTGGGGCTCTCGCCCGTAAGATTTTTATCAGCGTATAAGTGCTCCCACGGTTTCGTATCGGCTGCATGTTCCAAACGGCGAGCACGTGCCTGATGATCGACCGGTCCGTGACCCTGCCCGCTGCCCACGTGCAGTTCCTCACCCGCGATAATAGCCTCGTTGAGCCACCGGGTGCTCCAAGCCAGCGCGTTCGTGAGTACTCGTACACTCAGCTCATTATTGCCATTCACAAGAGCAAGTCCAAGGCGGGTAGCAAGACTTGATGAGAGTGAGCACCCGGTACCGTGGGTATTCTTTGTCTGGACGCGAGTGGTAGCCACATGTGTATGAGTTCCATTAGGGAAAACAGCCGAGTTTCCAGCGTCCTCCCCCGTCAGGTGACCGCCCTTAACAATCACGGTCGTGCCAGTGCTCCCCGCGAGCTGAGCCGCCTGGTGATGCGCCTCCTTCAAAGTCTGGGCAGGGTTGCTCTCACAGAGCACCGCGAGTTCGGCAATATTCGGAGTGATAACATTTGCCTGCGCCACCAATTCGCGCAGTGCCTGCTCGGCGTCTTGACTAATCAGGCGATCGCCGCTGGAGGCAACCATCACCGGATCAAGTACCACCACTGGTACCGGATGTTCTGCAAGCCAGGTCTTGACGGTAGTGATAGTTTCAACATCGCCGAGCATACCAATTTTAACGGCATCCACAGTCACATCGTCGAAAACTGCCGCAAGCTGTTCCTGTAAAAACTCGGTAGGTGGAGCAAAAATGCTGCGAACCCCTTGTGTATTCTGTGCGACAAGCGCGGTTGTGGCGCACATACCGTAACCACCGCTTGCAGCAATAGACTTGAGATCAGCCTGGATTCCAGCACCGCCTGTAGGGTCGGTTCCGGCAATGGAAAGCACACGAGGCGTAGATGTGTTTAATAGCGTCATAGCTATAAGTCTCCTTGGGATGGGCGTGGCATCGCTGCAAACGCACCACGCTATCTAGATAATGATGAATCGGGTGTTTCAGAAAGAAGGTTAAGGCTGCTCTGCCACGGTTCGATATCCCTTCGCTAGTTCTAACTAGAGCAGGTTCAATGGGTATATCTCAGCTCCAGACAACAGCGCCGTGCTGTGTATCCGTTACAAAATGGAGCACCCCATATCGCGTTTTCACTGTAGCATATGCTGTTGGGCTCAATAGGTTCACGGACTTTATGTGTCATTGCCGTGCACATATCTCTAAGTTTTGGTAATTTTCAAACTCTTATAAAGTAATATTTCTTATTCTTGACATGTAACAGTACTGTTGAAAAGGGTCGCGCTCCCCTGCGGCCTGCTGTATATTCACCCAGCCACGAAAGTTCACTGATGAGCATTCCTGCCCTTAGGCACAATAGTGTGCCTCAAAAAGTCCTCAACCGTCGTGCCTTGATAGCCTTCGCATCGGGGATCTGCGTTACTGAGTTCCTGACCGCTTGCGGAGAGCAAGCACATGAGACGGCACCTGCTCGTGCCGAAGCATCCAACACTACAGACGGTCGCTCCAGCCCACATGGTACCGAATCTGCCTCACCTGAGGCACAGGCGCATCCGACCTTCACTAAGGGTTATTCTGGTGGCTCTGAAGCGCCCAAAGGTGAGTACCGTCCTGCAGACGAAAAAGGACCCGCGCAGAATGTCCCCAAGCCCAAAAAGCCCGAAGATATTGGGATTGAGACACCGGAGGCGCTTTTTCACTTTATTCAGTATTGGAACGACCTGCGGAATTACGCTATACAGACTGGAGACGTTAATACTTTAGCGGACTACACTTCAGAGGGATACACCTCTGAAGCAAACGTTATCAACTATATCAATAGAATCTACCAAAAAGGTGGATGGGCAGTTGGTGGCACCAGAAAACTTACTTTTGATCCCTCTACCCTCCGCTCTCCCAGCGATCACGTATACCTTGTAGTTGGTAATGTTCAGGCCAATGATGTCGTTTTCCTAGATAACGAAAAGTATGAGACTCATACACATCGTCTATCTGAACGGAGTAAAGATACCATTGAGTTTGGAGTTGTCTTCAAATCATCTGGTCATTGGTCTTTTGCAGGTATGGAGAAGATAACCTTTGAATAATAAATCTATGTGGGCCACAACAGCTATTTTTCTCTGCACCACATGGGTAATGCCGGTCGCCCACGCCAATACTTACTCTGGAAATACTAATAGCGGCAAAGTCATAGTTATTGGAAATTCCTCCAGTAGTTCTCAGGCTCCCGGTGAACAGCCTACGGCAACGAATGATAACGAGCTCAGTGGGTACCAAGGAAACATAGAATCTACAGATACTAAAGGTTCAGGCTCTAACGCTCCCGCAACCGTGAGTAGTGTAGGAAATACCTTCGATGTCTACAATGGCAATGCTTCTAAAGATGCGCCCTGTCTCTACCAAGGGAAACCCGGTAAAGTAGCCCGTGTTCCCCTACCCATTGACGATTCAGGCAACTATAAACAATACGGTGTCGTTCAGTCAGGAAACGGCGGTATAGCGTGCGTTCCCAACGATCCTGCAGACCAAAACACACCTGAAAACGAACCTACTGCCGATAACGCCCAAGTTCGCACCCAAAAGATAGAGCGCCAAGTTCGGGAGCAACTCGCCGAACTTACCACTACAAAACCCGCATTACATTTCGACGGGCATGAGCCCCACGTCAATACCGGGATCAACACAAACTTCTATGTGACCGGTGTGAAAACCGCAGCACACGATACTACTATCCTCGATGAAGAAGTCACGATAGAAGCTGTTCCCGTTGCCTATACCTATGAGTACGGTGCCGGCGACCCTGTTTACACAACGCGGGATTCAGGAACCGCGCAAGGCTCTGTCTGGGACAAGAGCAAACGTAACTTTAAACCCACCGATACCAGCTATGCTTTCAAAGAATCCGGCAACTATCATGCTTACGTTACTGTCACCTATCAGGGTCGGTACCGTCTCAAAGGTGGGGACTGGAATATTGTTGGTTCGCTTACGGTTCGCAGTGATCCCACTCTAGTACGCGTGTGGGATACCGAGGTGCATTCTGTAGGTAAAACCTGCCACGAAGACCCTGGTGCTCGAGGATGCCCAGCACATCCGGATGAGCCCGATCGTAATAACCCGAATCCAAAGTTAACGCAGCCTGACCCGGTGACAGGGCAGCATTGGCATCGCGATGACTCGGGAGCAGGCGATACCGAATGGCGGCTCCATAAGAAAAAATAAATCCCAACCAATTCTATAACCTGTCCGAGCGTCGTACACTTTTCTTCTCTATCGTGCCGTTGTGCCCATCTACGAGAAGGGCAGAGAGTGTACGGCTTTTGACTATCATCTTCTAGGTCAGAGCGAAAATCTCAGCGGGCGTGCCCTCAGCGGTAATCATGCCTTCCTGAAGCAAAACGGCGCGGTCTGCCAGGGATGCGATACGCGCATCGTGCGAGATAATCAACACAGCACGATTCGCGAGCACGGCCTGTAATGATTCGGTCGCGTCCACAAGCTCAAGCTGGGTGGTCGATTCATCAAGAATCACCGCGTGAGGGTTTGCCGCGACGATGCGCGCTAAAGCAAGCTGCTGAATCTGGTCACGGGTGAGTTCGTGCTCTCCCGTACCGATACGCGTCTTCAACCCTTGGGGAAGCTCACGCCACCAACGAGCGCTAACAGCATCCAGAGCTTCACCGATCTGTTTCTCGGTGGCTTCTGGTACTACAGCGGTGAAATTATCAATAACGGTACCAAAGAAAATATGCGCTTCTTGGGTACAAACCAGTAGTCGTGGCCTACCATCTTCGTACTTATCGGTTGGAAATTCCCCATTGCCAACTGGTTTTCCCAGCACACGGATTGTACCGTCAAGCGCACTCAAAGAACCGCCAATGAGCCTTGCAAGCGTGGTTTTTCCAGAGCCAGAACGCCCAACTAACGCTAAGCACTCCCCAGGCGCAATCTTCAGATTAATATCAGTCAGTACAAGCGCATTTGAAGAATAACCGTACGACACATGGGAGCATTCGATTACATGTGTGGTATTCCCCAAAGTTTCATGATGTTGTGCTCTACGAATATCTTTGCGCCGAGCACGCTGCGCTTGCGCCAGATTAATAATCCCGAACACGCGCCCCATATTAACCAGCATTATGCGTATATTGCCCACGTGATGCCCCAAAATATCCGCCATAGTTCTCAGGCTGAAAACCATAATGGATGCAGTCGCCAAGGCACCCCAGGTTGCCCACCCTTGCATGACGCAGAAGGACCCCCAGAGCAAGCAGATAACGGTAGGGAACCACGCATTCAGAGCATCAAGCGTGTAATAATTCTGGCGTATACGCACCATCTTGAGTGTAGCCCGATAACGCCGATCGTTATCAGCCTCGAACGTTTCGTTGCGAGCATCATGCACCCCAAGTTCACGAATGGTGGATGCGCCCCGGACGTTCTCGGTCAGCACGCTATTAAGCTCGCTCGTAATCTCCTGCACGCTCTGATTTTCACGGGCAAGACGCGGCAGAAAATATCCCATCAACACGCCCAAGCCGATAATCATAGGCAAGAAGATAACGCTCAGAGGTACGCTGAGTGTGGCAAGTGAAACCATAGAAACTACGAAATACAGAATCACAAAAAGAATTTCGAGCAGGTCAAAGCTGACGGCGTTCGAGGCTGAAGACAGGTCATCGGTCACTCGCGTGAGCAGGTCGCCACTGCCGGATTCCTCGACGGTTCGCGCATCAAGATCTAGAGTTGCATCGATGGTATCTATACTTGCTTGGCGTGTTACGAGGGCACCAAGACGGGCGGCGCTGTACATAGCCAAAAGCATCACGATGGCTTGAGCAACAGTAGCAGCAAGAATAATCAATATAGGTTTCCATGGAAATTGCACATACTTACCAGCCACAACGTCGTCAACAGTTGCACCAATCTGCAGAGGCACTACCGCACCCATGATGCTGCTCAACACATAAACCATAAAAGTGAAGAACGCACGCCCTCTATAACGCACAATATAAGAACCCATTTTCTGCACAACCACACGGGGCGGTTCGGTTGGTAACTTAGACATGATTTACCCTCTGGGTTTCGATATTGTTATCTCGCGCAATACGCCGAGATACTTCTGCAGTTGTCGAAATAATGTAAATAGTCTCAAAGCCCGCAAGCAGCCCAGGATAGAGCTCTGGCGCTGTAGGTATGCCCGCGCATTCCTCAAGTCTGTCGTAAATATATTTCTGGCTTGGCTCGTCCACAGAATTAAGGGGCTCAGTCAAAATGAGTATTTGGGTGTCCTGAGCGAGCGCACGTGCGAGAGCTAAACGTTGGCGTTGTCCGCCCGACAGGTTAGCCCCTTCGCTAGTGATCAGCGCTTCAAAATATTCATCTGGATTTCGCCCACCCAAACGGTAAGCAATTTCGCTAGAGTCTGTTATCTGAAGGAGAGCTTCATCTTTCGCTTGCGCAGCCACAGTATCTTCGGGCGGTACGGTGCCCAGACGTAGGTGATTCCGCAGAGTTCCGGCGAAAATCATAGGGTTAGGCTCACTTAGTAGAATTCGCTGTTTATCCGGCAGTTTTTCGGCAGCGAGCGCACGCACATGTTCGACAAGCGATTCTGCATACTCTTGAGCAGTCAGCTGCCAATGTCGAGGATTGATGTATACAATGCGCGTGTTGCGTGCCTTTGCGGGAACCTGCGGGATATCGACGATCGGCATATCGTGTTCTTTCTCATGGCTCACATATGCTTCAAGTTCGGTATCTGTTCGCGGTTCTTTGAGCACACCTTGACGTACCCCGGCGTATCCTTCAAGCCGAGCAATTTTAGCCAGCCCCACCTTGGCGTAACGCCATTCGGTGAGAAAGTTTTGTGAAATCCAGACGGGCCCACCCATCATGGCGATAATAGAAGCAACCGTTACTAGGGAAGCAGCTGGAACATCAGGTACCCAGCGTCCGTTCTCAACGTGTCCCGTCAGCGCGAAACCAATACCAAGCAGGGTGACTGTTCCGCTGAGGAATACGCGGATAAGGAACATCCAGCGATGAGTTTTCTCATATTCCATGAGAGCATCGAAAACATCATCTGCTCCCTGGTGATAGCGCTCGCGCATTTGCTGTTCAGCGCCCAGTCCCGTGATGGTGCGTAGTCCCGTTGCTATATCTGAGGCACGCGAAGAATTTTCACCATCTTTCGCGCGGTAGACACCCACTTTACTTTCCATGAAGGTGGAGTATTTCGCCAGAACCCATATCACTAAGGCTGTTCCGGTAAGAGTCACCGCCGCAGTGAGCGGACTAATGAGCCACAACTGTATAGCGCCTAAAGTTGCGATAATCATGGCGTTGGTGAAGAGAGGGATTGAGAAGAATACTGCGCTGATACGGCGCACGTCTTTGCTCATAACGGTAACCATCTCACCCGCATTGTTCTTATGCGCTGCGCGGTTGAGCAGGGCGTTAATATAGGTGCGCCAGTCGCGGTCTAGCTCGGCACCAAATTTCATGGATGCGCCCCACCCAAAGTATTCATTGAGCGCGATAAACCCGATGGAGACGACAACGACCCAAAACAGCAGCCAAGCATCAACCGTGTGTCCTGCGATTTGGTGGTTGATAAAAGTGCCCACGACAACGGGAATGCCAATAGCGCCGATGCCCGCAGTAGTTTCTCCAAGCATGGGGATAACCCAACGGTACCAGGGATATGTATACCCGGGGGCACTCACGCGTAAAGATACCCGATTTTTCAGGTCATCGTCAGAAATACCTACCTTGGGGGTTTGTGAGGACTGTGTATGATTTTTCTGCTGATTCTGCGTCGTCTTTGTACTAGTGGGAGCTTCTTCTGTACTTCTTTGGTGATGCTGCTCGTCCGCATTCGCCATATGTGCCTCGCTTATACCCTCTATTTCATTAAATATTGAGGCTAACACATTTACCTTATATATGTGACATGTTGCATTGCAGATTTTATAGTTTTCTGCTGTACCGCTTATTTTCACGAGGGCCTACAGAAACTAGCTACGATACTTTTGCAGACAATCTAGATGAAACATACACAGCATGGGATGTCACGCAGTAATTTTTTGGTGCGAAGATTCAAAATGCTGATTCAATACGTTCATGTGCCGCGATAGAGTACACTCTCTACTCCACGGTTCGATAGTTCTTGCGCGAGCGCCACAATTTTCTCCGGGGTGACATCGTGAATATCCGATGAGGTTTCAAGAAGTATTCCCTGATACAGGGGTTTTCCTAAGTCGCTGATTAGTTCGCATGCTGCTGGTTCGCTGAAATAGGTTTTCCACCCTAGAGATGGTGTATACGCTTCTCTCTTCGGTACAGCACGTAACCAAGTGGTTGTCGTCCATGTGGCTAAGTGTGGTGACCAACAACAAATAATTGTTTTAAGCAGTTGGTGGCCGGCTTCAAGAGTGAGTTCTCCCTTTGAAGATTCTGGCACTTCGGGGTCTCGCCAAAATTTGATAAGGACAAAGTTTTTAAAATTCTTATTGTCGGTTTGTATTCCCACGCATCCTTGGACAATTATTGGGAGCGGCCCCAGATATTCAAGGTTAACGTAGTACCCAAATGAGGCGTCTGCGTCTGGAGTTTTCGTGCCCTCTAGCTGGCCCAATAGCAGATCGGTCAATCCAGGAATAGCGTTTTCAACATTAGCCCCTAACCGCTGAGGAGCTTCGCGCATGATACGCCAGTGTCCGCCCGGGTACAGTGACTCAAGCGAGGTCATAAAATGGTGAAGTTCTGACACACAATCATCAAGAGTATTTTTCCTTGCGGTCGCCCAGTATCCCGCTATTTGTGTGTCCTTTAAGGATATTCTCATGCTGTATTGCGTACTCCTTATCAGAAGGGAAACTAACCGCACTTCGCTATACGCAAGTCTAACAGTCAGAGGGGTTTCTGCTAGCGTAAAAAATGACCACAACCTAAGTTTCCTGCGGCATGTATATCCTGCGCAACGCAATAGTCAACCAATATTGTGCGCATCGCTGATTTTGACGGATTCTGCTAATTCTCTGCCTCTAGGCTCGGTAAAATTGAAGCACCATGAGCATTCTTGAATACCTTTCCCCCAAACTCGCGGAGAATCCCGGCGATTATAACCGGCGTGACTATACTGGCAATCCGCTCACCCCGGATGAAATCTATGAGGCGTTCACCGGGTGGATCTCCAGCCGAGGCATGACGCTTTACCCAGCCCAAGATGAAGCTGTCTTGGAAATTGCGGCGGGGCATAATGTGGTGCTGGCTACCCCCACCGGGTCGGGTAAATCTACAGTGGCGGTGGCGGCGCATTTTACCGGTTTGGCGACTGGGCAGCGTTCTTACTACACCGCACCCATCAAAGCGCTTGTTTCCGAGAAGTTCTTTGATCTTATCGAGATTTTTGGTGCCGAAAATG
The DNA here is from genome assembly GCF_001809415.1 of Rothia sp. HMSC058E10. Lineage (NCBI taxonomy): Bacteria > Bacillati > Actinomycetota > Actinomycetes > Micrococcales > Micrococcaceae > Rothia > Rothia sp. HMSC058E10. The sequence continues at coordinate 257,022 of NZ_KV797619.1, forward strand.
TCGGTATGATTACCGGGGATTCGGCTATTAACGCGGATGCCCCCATTATCTGTTGTACCGCCGAGATCCTGGCGAATATTACTCTGCGCGAGGGTAAGTCTGCGGATGTCTGCCAGGTTATTATGGATGAGTTCCATTTCTACTCCGATCCGCAACGCGGCTGGGCATGGCAGCTGCCGCTTTTGGAGCTTCCGCAGGCGCAATTCTTGCTCATGAGCGCGACCCTAGGCGACACCACGCGCTTCCAGGAAGAGATGACGACGCTCACCGGCCGCGAAAGCGTGCTGGTTGCCAGTAGTGAACGTCCAATTCCGCTTCATTTCTACTACTCAACCGACCCCATTCAGGAAACGGTTCAGGAGCTTGTGCAGACTAAGCAAGCCCCTGTCTATATTGTTCATTTCTCACAGAAGGCCGCCCTGGAACAGGCAAACGCGCTGCTGCCAGTAGCTATTGCTTCGAAGGAAGAGAAAGAGCGGATCGCGCAGCTTATTGCGAAGTTCAGGTTTGGTCCGGGTTTCGGCAAGGCGCTGAATAAACTGGTGCGGGCTGGTATCGGTATTCACCATGCGGGAATGCTCCCTAAATATCGTCGCCTTGTGGAGAGGCTTGCGCAGGCTGGGTTGTTAAAGGTGATTTGCGGTACCGATACTTTGGGCGTGGGCATTAACGTGCCTATTCGCACCGTACTTATCACGGCCCTGTCGAAGTTTGATGGGTCGAAGAATCGCCGTCTGCGCGCACGTGAATTTCACCAAATCGCGGGACGTGCCGGTCGAGCTGGTTTTGATACCGCTGGTACCGTAGTGGTGCAGGCGCCCGAACACGATATAGAAAATGCGCGTCTACTGGCCAAAGCACAGGCGAAGTTCGGTGACGATACAAAGAAGATTAATCAGTCACTGTCGTCTAAACGCAAGAAAGCGCCGGAAGGTTTTGTGGGTTGGTCAGAGAAGACCTTCGATCAGCTGGTCGCGGCAGAGCCTGAGCCGTTGACCTCTTCGTTCGATATTACCCACTCAATGCTTTTGAACCTGATGCAGCGCCCTCAGAACCCGGTGGTCGCAGCCTATCGCATTCTTCAGGAGAATCACGAGCCTCCGCAGCGTCGCCGGGAACTTTTGCGTAAAGCCGTTAGTATTTATAAGGAACTACTGACCGGCGGGGTTATTGAGCGCGCAGATACCCCGGATGAGCATGGCTCATACCTGCGGCTTACCGAAGATTTACAGGATAACTTTGCTTTAAATCAGCCGCTTTCTGCATTCGCGGTGGCAGCCATTGAACTTTTGGATCCTGATTCTCCCAACTATGCTTTAGATGTTCTTTCGCTGATTGAGGCAACTTTGGAACCGCCTCACCTGGTGCTATATGCACAGGAGCGTAAGGTTAAGAACGAGCTTTCAGCGCAGCTGAAGGCAGACGGTGTGGAGTATAACGAGCGTATGTATGAGCTCGATCAGGTAACCTACCCTCAGCCTCTCACTGAGTTAATCGAGCAGGCATACACTACGTATCAGCAGTCGGCACCCTGGGTGGCACGCTTTGAGCCGCATCCAAAATCTGTGGTGCGTGATATGTACGAGCGCGCTATGGGCTTCAACGACTTTGTGCAGTACTATGCGTTAGAACGTGGTGAGGGCGTGCTGTTACGTTACCTTTCAGATGCGTATAAGGCGCTGCGGCAAACGGTACCCGAGTCGGCCGTCAACGATGATCTTGCGGAGATTATCGAGTGGCTGGGTGAACTAGTGCGCCAAACCGACTCATCGCTGGTGGACGAGTGGGAGAAACTTGCCGCTGGCGAGGACGCTGCATCCTTGGCAGCCGATCGTGCCGCCGCCGAGATTAAGGATGATACTCCCCCAGCCGTCACGAAGAATGTACGCGCGTTCCGGGTGATGATACGCAATGCTCTCTTCCGCCGTGTGGAGCTTTTCGCCGATGAGCGAGAGAACATACTTGGGGAACTAGATGAGGCCTCAGGATGGGATGCTGACGCTTGGGCGGATGCGATGGATGACTATTTTGATGCCTACGACGATATCTATACGGATGCTGAGGCTCGCTCCCCTAAGCTCGTTCAAATTGACGATGATGTGCGGGAACATCCTGGCGTATGGAAAGTACAGCAGACCTTTGCTGATCCTGAGGACAACTTCGACTGGGGTATTCGGGCGGAGGTAACTCTTGCTGCCTCCGATGATGCTGGTTACCCAGTTCTGAAGATCCTAAGTGTGGGTGAATTCTAAAATATGTGCGATCAGCTGCGTACTTTCAATGCATTGTTTAAACATTTCATAATCCAATAAAACGATTCCAGTGCTAATAGAGTTCGCATAGCCTTAAACTATCGAGAGTAGGATTGCCCCCCCCCCC